>WJJB01000398.1 GCA_014729935.1 Candidatus Bathyarchaeota archaeon
GCCACAATTTCCGCGTTTGGTTGCCCGATAGCCCTTGAGACAGCTTCCGATTTGATATCCCGCTTTACCTGCCTTGCCTTTTGTCGCATGAGGGTGTTCAATGAATCCACCCCCCCGCCGACGTCGAGGGAATAAGATTCATTTATGGTGATCCCCCTGGAAGACAATACTTCCAGCAGGAGCTTGTGGATGATGGTTGCACCTGCTTGGTTTTGCAGGTCATCTCCAACGAGTGGAATGCCGGCATCCTTGAACCGCTTGCCCCATTCCCCGTCGGATGCAATGAAGGTTGGGGTTGCATTGATGAATGCGATACCTGCTTCCAAGGCTGCTTCGGCGAAGAAAATAGCTGCCTTGTCTGCACTACTCGGGGTCATGCATATCAAGATAGTTGCTCCAGAGGCGTTGAGCATTTGTGGTACATTAACCGGATCTTGATTACTCTCGTGGATGTATTCCTTGGTTTCGGGAATGACGCCATCCTTGGTTTCTGCCCGGTGCACTATCACGCCAAGTGGCTTAACGTCGACCACTTTCCTAGCGACATTTGGTGCAGCAAAAATCGCATCGGCGAGATCCTTTCCCACTTTTCTCTCGTCAATATCGAAGGCTGCAACTATAGAGATGTTCCTGGCTTTCATGCCGGCAAGCACCTCATGCAACAATCCCGATTCCCCATCGTTTTGGCTTGTCCCGTTCTTGGAATAATACGTGAGTCCTTGCACGAAGCTCGATGCGAGATTCCCGATACCGGCGAGAGCAATCTTGATTTGTTCCATCTTGATCTCCTTGGCTATTAATAAGGGATTGAAGGCATCACTTGATAAAAACGTGATTATCGCTGTTGCAGTCGCATGTCACGAGAAAGGTACTAAAAATAATATATATCACTGAATGCCTTGAGGTTCTAAGAGGTCACTTGCTCTTCATGCAGGGGACAATCCATGAAAGTGAACACACGGTCTCTCAAGACCCTTCTCGTGCTCGTGCTAGCTATTGCAATATGGCCTATGATAAGTACCCTCAAGCCAAAAAGCGTGCAAATGGAAGAATCACGATCAAGCTTGGCAGTATCTGCGGTTTCCATTTCCACGACCAATTTTGCAGTACCGATCGTGATAGCCGCCAGTTTCACTCGTATCACCGATGATGATAATAACCTGATCATTGGTGATAACAACGAGCCGGAAGGAACCAGGGAGAAAATATACGCGCTAATAGGTGATATGCCAGGCATACATTTCCGTGAAATTTGCCGCCAGTTGGAAAAGGAAATCGGGGTTGTGCAATACCACGTGTATGTGTTAAAGAAATTCAACCTTATCACTAGTTTGAGGGATGGCAGGTATAGCAGGCACTTCGTCAAGGATTCAATGTTGGATGTCAAGGCACAACGGATCATTTCTTCGTGGCACAGGCCTGTCGAGCGCAAGATCCTATCGGATGTATTCCAATCTGAAGGTCGCGGCATGGATACCAAGCAATTCAGTGCCAGCTGCGGCGTGACCATGCAAGCCATCAATTGGCACTTGGATCGCCTTGAAAAAAATGAGTTGGTCATGGTGGGGGAGAACAAGAAGATCCTTCTCCCGCAGGCTACCCGTGATAAGATGGCTGATTTATTAGAATTCCAAATCATAGAGATTGCTTCATGATGGGAAAGGGGGGCATAAAGGTTTTTTTCCATCATTCATGCCATTTTTCCGTGGTATCAATCCTTTTCTATGATGATCTCTATTAACTATCGAAAGGAAAAAAGAGTACCATGACTACCGCCTCGACTCACCCGCTAATATTGGGTAGGATCATCATCATCGGTGTCGTTCACGGGCAGAAATCATGCATCGAGGAAACCAGGCGCGTGATCGAGAGCGAGAAGCCAGAAATTGTCGCGATCGAGTTACCGCCCACCTTCAACCAGCTTCAAGTGAATGGCCTCCAAGCACGTGTTGATTTATTATCAAGCAGGATTCACTCATTCTTTCAAGCACTGGAATCACTCGGATTGCCGAGTGAATCTTCCGAAAACCTCGAGGCCATAGCCGTAGGGCTTGCACTTCAAGGGACCGAGTTTCTCGCAGCAATCGAGGCTGCTCAAACCGTGAATGCCAAGGTGGAGTTCATAGACATGGCAAGGGACAAGCTATTCTTGGAATTTGCCAAGAAAATCATGAACGATATTTTCTCAAGCAGGGGAAACAAGGGGGATAAGATCGAGATTCTCCCAGGCTTGTTCATCCCCAAGATAAAGCTATTTTCCCTGGATGAGGTATCCAATTTCTTCAACTATGCCTTGGATGATTGGCGGGAGACATGGAACGAGCTGGTCCGGGTGTACACCGAGGATTCCTATGAGCACCTTATCAAGGATATCTCTCGACTGGTAAAGAAGATGAATGAATCCGCCATCTTCAAGGAAATATTGGTGGAGCACAGGAATATCTTCATGGTTGAACGCCTTGAAGAATTATTGGGGAAGACCACGGGAAAGATAGTCCTTGTCACGGGATTCGGACACGTGGAAGGTATCATTTCCCTGCTCCGGGAGACCTTGGATGATCCCTGATGCTGGTTCCCCCGTGCCAGGACGCGAATGCATCCTGTCTCCTGCAGTTGAAGCAGAACTGGAATCCATCGCCGATTATTGCGAATTTTCAGTGGAGAAATTCAAGCAATCCATTGTAACCCCTGGTGGTTTGTTTTTCCTGCGCGTGAATACCTTGAAAGTGGATCCCGGGGTAATCTTCCAAAGCATGAGAGAGGCACATCCGGACGTGAAATTCAACCGTGAATGGAGCACCCATGTTCCCGAGGCAATTGCCATGACCGTGGAAAAAGGTGAAATGCCAACGCCCCAACCCAAGATGGTCGAAGCTGACAAGCATGCTGCTGAATCCGTGATGTTGGCGGCGCCATTGTATGCACCCGGGGTTAGGAGTCCGGTGAATTCGTTCTCGAAAGGGGATACCGTCTCGATCATTCACAGGTGCAAGACCCCCTGGAACGGGAAATCTCGCGAGTTTCTCATGGCGAACGGTGTCGCCGTTCATGGGTCTGGTAGAGTACACCTGGTTTCCAGGGGAACCATCATCAACACGTTGCAATCCCCTTTCATCACGCCAAAATTTCAAACCTGGCAAGAATTTAGGAAAGGCTTGGTGCTTGACCAGAACTTTCCCTCCATGCTTGCAGCTCGCATTTTAGCACCAGAACCTGGAGAGATCGTCTTGGACGCCTGCGCTGGCACCGGTGGGAAAACAACCCACGAGGCGCAGTTGATGCATGATGAAGGGAGCATAGTTGCCATCGACCGGAGCAAGCGAAACTTGGAAAAGATGAGACGGAGGATAAAGCGCCTTGGCATTCATGTCATCACGCCCGTTCATTCCAAGCTGCACGAGGCTCGAGATATCTTGCGGGATCTCTCCCCAAACAAGGTTCTCATCGATCCCCCTTGTTCTGCACTTGGATTTCGCCCCAAGATATATTCCTTATTCGATAAAAATGATTTCAAGAACTTTGCAGCGAACCAGTTCCGCTTGGTACAAGAAATCACCCCATGTATCCCCTCGGGTTCCATCCTCGTCTATAGCACATGCACGGTAACGATTAGGGAGAACGAAATGCTTATCGCGCGGCTTGTTGATGAGTTGGACTATGAGTTAATCAAGCCCGCCGTCAGATGCGGTACAAGTGGATTGCAGGTACCACGACTTTCAAGGCAAGAGGCAAATTACTTGACAAGATTTCATCCGCAAGATAGTCCCCATGTTGGTTTTTTCATCGCGAGGATGAAAAAAAAATGAAAGGAGTTACCCGTGATTCCCTTCATTAACCTGGGAAAGTTTTCACGAGAAATCCCTCAATGCCATCGATGAATCCGTCAAAAAGGTGTGCCCGTATCACCTGCTCCACCAAGTCCTCAATCATGGATTCATCAATACCTGTAATGCCCCCGTCTTCAAGTGCTGCACCCAGCTTCGAGAGCGATACCCTCGTGTTTCTTCCAAGAACCCTCTCCATGATGGAAGCCACGTTCTCCAAGAACTGCCGTTCTCGCTCTCTCGCAACCCAAGACTTCTTGTGGACTAGTTCCCCTGTTCGAACGCACTTGTCGCCTTCAATGCACCACGGTAAACCACGTTCCTGTATCGCGGAATTGATTAAGAGGTCGACATCTTCACGCACTTCCTTGAGCGGTAGCAAGTCCAAAAGCATGTATCGCAATACATCCAAGTCAAATTCATTCTCATCAGAGAGGATTGATTCCACGTAGTCCTTGGCGATTTTTTCCAGTTTTTGAATTCGTAATTGATGCTCCTTTTTCAACCGTTCGATCTTGGTTGTATCATTCCCCCCGTACGGTTTTCCCTCCAAATTCATCATCTTTCCCCTCCATTCCAGTGCACCCGTGGTGGAAATGCCGGTCATTGCATGGATCGTGGGAGTAGGACCCCATCTATTACCAACCGATGGTATACTATCTCAATTTCAGTGTCATTCATGAAAAAGGGATTCAGGTCAAGCGATGCGTGGATAGCTCCCTTGAATTCTTCCAAAGAAGACGCATTTTCCCTTAAATTGATCAAGGCCTTGATCAAGCGATGGACGTGAGACCCTTCATTCATCTTGGATACCGTGATGATATCACCAGATATCCTTGCACTAAGCACGTTTTCTTGGTTTAACCTGAAAATGATCTCGTAGATCGAACCAATCGCAGACAGGAATGGAAATAATACGGGATCATTCAAGATCAATTCCGTTTCCTCGAGCGTGATGGTGTCTGATCTCGAAAACAAGTCAACGAGATGCTTTAATACCAAGAGTTCACTCATGCAAAATCATCCCCAATCACGGGTGCTTGGTTGGTTTTGGCACTGTTAAAATGGATCGTGCCGGTTCATAAATCTATTGGTTACTAGTTAATTCCTCCGATTTTCATTTTAAATATATCGAGTCAATCCAGTGATTATTAGTTAATCTGGTGTACCTGATGGCTACTAGCACTGGTTCTTTCCTTCCTGGAAGCTTGAAAGCATGGGAACCATCCCTGCGACCTGCTAATCCAGAAGATGCACGTGAAATTACTAATATATACGAAGATGTATACAAGGGGACCTATAGCTACAAGGAATACCAAGATAAGGATTATATCTCGAATGATATTAGCCAAGGTAATTCAAGTTGGTACGTTATCGAGGATCAAATGGCTAGTAATGAAATTGTTGGCGTTATATCCGGTGCAATTGATGATATCAATTGGCGCGTGTATGTCAGGGGCATGATGATACGCCCTGATTGGCAGGGCTTGGGGGGAACCACGAGGCTCTTTGGAGAGGTATTCAAGGATTTCATGAAACGATACAAGGGAAAGGTGAACATCCTGTGGAGCGAAACCAGGACTGCATCCCTGAAGCCCCAGATGGTGGGCGAACGGGTTGGATTCGTACCCTTGGGTATCTTGCCACATAAGGACGTATTTTTCAATGAGCGAGAATCACCCGTCATCACTGGCATATTCTCCTCGGAAGCTTGGAAGGAGCGTGAAACGACCATGAATATAATTCCAGGAATCGTGCCAATTCATGATATCATTGCCAAGATGCTCCGCCCCATGAGAAAAGATCACCTGATCGAATCTCAAGTCCATCCCATTACTTTCAGTATAAAGAGCAAAGTTGGTGTACAGATTTCACCATTGAATCACGGCTACAGGCGGTATACCTTCTCGCTTTCCAGCTCGGATGATTCCATTCAACTTGATGCTAACTTGCAGTGTATGAATGCCGAGCATTTAGTATGTATGTGCAAGGATCCTGGTAAACTGCTGCTTTTACTTCGATCTGCCCTCAAGCGGCTTTCTTGGGAAGGATTTCAATACGTTGAAGGATCCTCCGGCACGGAGAATCCAATGGTGCAACAAGCATTCATGCAGGCGGGTTTCACTCCAACGGGTTATCTACCCGCCTGGGATCTGACAAGGGATGGGAGACGCGTTGATAGGATAGTCTGGGGATGGACCAGCCACGACAGGGTGAAGTTGCAATCGTGTTTCACCCGGAAATCCAAGAGATTGTTCGAGATCCTGCGAGAGGCGTGGGAAAAAACACGACAATGCCACCCAGCCAATCCAATCCCGGTCCCGAATGCCATTGCACAGCTTTGAATGGCACCAACGGTTGAACCTACTTGATACTAGATGGATATGTTCAAGATCATCGATGCCCATGTCCACGCGTTTCCATCCAAGCTATTCAATGCCATTTGGGCCTATTTCGAAAGGCACTACTGGCACGTGCAATACAAGCTTGACGCCGATGCCATTATAGCGTTCTTGAAAGCCCGGGGAATCCTGCACGTGGTAATCTTGAATTATGCCCATGAACCTGGCATGTCAAGGGCATTGAATGATTGGACAAAAGAGTTCAGCCGCAGACATGAATGTGTTCACCCCCTTGGGACCATCCATCCACGTGATCCATGGTTGGAAGATGAGTTGGACCGGGTCTTGGGAACGGGAGACGGTTGTCTCGATCTTGGGGGATTGAAAATTCAATTACTGGTCACGGATTTCGATCCTGGCATTCGTCGCATGGATGCAGTCTACGAGGCATTGCTCGAGCACGAGAAAATCATTGTCATGCACGCGGGGACGGGTCCCATTGCAAACGAGCATGTTGGCATCGGAAAAGTTAGGGCAGTGCTCGATCGCTATCCCAGATTGCGTTTACAAGTGCCACATCTCGGATGCTTTGAATATAACGAATTCCTTGATCTCGTGGAAGATTTTTCCAACGTGTACCTGGACACGGCAATGGTTCTCGTGGACCATGGATTATTCGATGGCAAGGTGAAGGAAGAAGCCCTTTTCGATCGCCTTGTTGAACTTCAGGATCGGTTGCTTTTTGGTTCCGACTTTCCCAATATCCCCTACGACTACCATCTTTCCATTGAGAGCATCAAGGGATTACCCGTGGAGGAGTCCATGAAGAGGAAGATTTTTTCCGAGAATGCAACCAATTTCTACCGGCTACCTTGAACGAAATTCAATCACCAATATCTTGGACGTGGTTCAAGGGGATCTTGGCAAGTCGCGTTTCGTTACTCCCGTTTTCCCGAGCCGCTTCGAAATAAACGAGCAAGTAATCCCCAGAAGTCATCCAATGAGAGTACCGCCAGGTGTGGTAGGTTCCAGGTGTCGTGCTTTTCAATAAAGGCTCGGCAGGTGTAAGATCGTGAAAGGTCTCCAAGTCTAACGTGAATGCGAGTCCGGTGGCAATGTTGTACCCAGGATCCGTCCAATTCAAGCTTGATCCTTCATATACGAGCAGGAATCCCACTTCCAACGGGAGCAAGCATGCAGGTCTCGTGAAAAAATCATGCCATCCAGTATTTGCAAGAATTGGATTCTTCCCCTCCCTCTCCCACGTAATCCCGTCATTACTGGTGAAATGGTAGGGGCGTTCCACCCTGTCAAACCCTATCACGAACATGTGCCACGTGTCATCCAAGATGGTGATGAAGGGGTCTTTGTACTGGATTTCAAATGTTGAATGGTGCGTGGATGATCCCACGTGTTCAACATCCGGTTGCTCTGGACCTAGCACGACCTGAAGCGAGCTTGGATTGATATCTGCCAAGGTTCTTGCGTCACCCATCGCCCAGATGCACCATCCCTGCTCGAGTTCCCCGCAACCGAAAAGGCGGATTTTCCGAGACGAAGGCACGCGCACGAGAGCTGGTCTCTCGAATCCGTTGATGCCCGCCTCCTCCTTACTTATTCCCTTCACCTTCTTGAAATTAATTCCATCTGCACTTTCGAAAAGCCGAATTTCGTATCCTCTTCTCCCCCTGGGGGCGATTGCATCACGCATGCGCAATGCCATGAGTACCGTTCCATCTGGTAACCGGAGGACTGATGGTGCTCCCGCCCACCAATCCTTTTCATTCCTGTCGGGTTCCATGATGGTCCTGTACCGCTCCATCCCTTTCTTGAGCTGCTGCATGTCCATGAAGATCGATCCTATCGAGCTTTTGGTGTGTAATAATGGTTCTGGTCATGGTTGCATTGACGGGGAAAAAAAGGTAGATCAGGGAAGGATTTCAGATAACCGACGAGTATAGAGTCATTTTTTTCCCATTTTCACCTTGTCTCCACAAGAATTACAAAACACGGCTCCAGGGGCAAGTAGTTCACCACATTGGGTGCAAATGATTTCTTGCCCGCACTCGTTGCAAAACTTGTGCTTGCTGGTGAGAACGGCACCGCAATTCGGGCACACTGTTGCTTGTTCGCTTGAGAGGGATATTTGTTTCTTGGTGGGATCTCCGAGATCCACGGGATCACCGCATTTCACGCAAAACTTTGCCATTGAGGATAGTAAACCACCGCATGCGTCACAAAAAATCTCTCTGTGACAATTTGGACATACCTGCTCTTCGTCATTCACGGTTTCACCGCAAGTCGGACAGGAAATGACCATTCTATCTGCGGATGGCATGTCTTTCTCCAGCAAGAAGTATAACTCGCCATCGATGAATCGTTTCTCTCTTTTTCCACATTCCAAACACTCCACCTTCACCGTGTACTCGCTTTTCGGATTTCCCTCCGATTCGAGCAGTTTCAATGAATTTTCTTCACCACACTTGCTGCAAGTGTTCATCAAATCTTCTAGAAGTGGTTGCCATTTCCTGATTTCTTCTTGATCGAGAGATAAGGGGAACTTGTATGATTTTCCACAATCTGGACATTTCCCGGTGATGATGGCTTCCTCGTCCTTCCTGTCCTTCCTCACCTGGATTGGGACAAGCATGCCATCACATTTCTTGTTCCCACAAGAGAATTTCACGCTCCGGTAATAATCGGCTTCAAATGTCATTTCAGATTCACCTGAGTATGCTAATGCAGCCTCGAGGAACAAGACCTTCGCAATCCTTTAAATCTATCTCTGGCTGAAAAGAATGAAGGTGCTAGCTCATGGTTCCAATGGCAAATGTGAAAATTATCGTGTTTGATGTGGATGATACCCTTTGGTATAGCGTTGCAGATGACAGAGCACTTGAGAGATTCAAGCGTTTGGATGAACGACGGGTATCCGATCACGTGGGTCATGCGCAAGAGCTCGTGGAGAATGCATCCACCGTGTTGCACTCGCTGGTCGATCTAGGGTACATATTATGCCTAGGTACCATGGGCCCCGAGTCACAGGTGCGTTCTTTCATGGAAGCATTCGAACTGGACCATATCTTCAATTTCCAGTTGTCCCTGTTTGATAGAGTTGACAAGGCAGAGAAGATACGTCACACCCTTTCGATGGCTAATGAAATCTTAGATGAGCCAGTGCATCCCAAGGATGTTGTATTCGTGGATGATAACATGGGTTACTTGAAGGATGTGAATGATGCATTTCCTGACGTGAAATGCGTGTGGGCGCATTACCGGATGCCACCTGGATTGAGAGCATTGAATGCAGACATGGTGGAGATGCATGGCGTAAAACTATGGTAACATCCATGCCACTCGTTCACATCATTCATCTTGCATGTTTAAGTTGGTTAAAGCCAGCTTCCATGAATTCAAATTTTGCAGGCAATCGTTCCAGCATGCTGGAGAAATCCCTAAAATTCGATGTCCAGGCACCCAAAACAAGGCACGGCTTATGTTTCAAAGGAAGGAGTACTTGCCCCTTTTGCCTTGAATGTTGAACTACCACGCCCTAAACTAAA
>WJJB01000399.1 GCA_014729935.1 Candidatus Bathyarchaeota archaeon
AACGGGTGTACGCGGTCTCGAGGTCGCGGCGCGCTTGCTGGAGGGCGATGCTGTCCGGTTCCTTTAACCACGGGCGTGTTCCCTTCAAGATCTTGGCGCTGGTATATTTAAAATCGATGGTGTTGCCGTGTTCCTTGAAATAGGTTTCACGTTCTTCCAGCCAGTGGTTCCATATCCACCGCTTGCAGCCAAACGTCCTGGCAAGCAATTCCTCTTGCGCCGCGTTCGGGTAAATGTGCACCTTCACGGCGTGATCGACGATCACTAGTGATACCATCCGATCCATGGTTTAAAAAGGTGTAGGTCTAGGGAATTTCTGAACGGGCGAGATTCATCCCGCCCCTAACTAAAGGGGCGGGTTTTCTCTCGCAAGACGGATAAAAGCATTGCAGGAGGACGGTTTTCTAGTGAATGACGTGATGGGATCTTGAATTCAGCCATCGTAAACATTGGCATATTGCGCTTATTGATAACGCCTGAATTGCATTTTTTATACAGGACACCAAAAAGATAGGAAAACCTTTATTACCGTATACACGGATTATACTTGTAACACGGTGACTTGCACACAAAATCCATCTAGGGTTGATTCATATCACGCCTGAAAACCAAGAACCGGAATATACCGATGAAATGCGCCAGTACGAAGATGAGACTGGCAAAAAGGCAATTTGGAGAGGGCGCATAACAGATAGTTTCAAGAAATGGCAAAAAGGAGAAAAGATATATTCTCGTGACAAGGAGCGCATTGCCTTATATGTGTCAGCGGAGGACAAGGAAAAATGGATCGATTTCACCGAACGAAAGGGAAATCTCACCATTTCGAAATTGATCAGGCAATCAGTGAATTTCTTCATAGATATAAACGATGCAATTCCTGATTTCGAATCATTCTCGAAAATTTCCCATGATCTCAAGGAACCCTTGACCGCCATCAAGGGATTCGCTCAATTGCTCATTGAAAATTACAAGGAACAGATTGGAAGCGAGATCCTGTTCAAGCTAAGGGACATTCTCGAGAAAAGCGAGGAACTGGAAGGAAAAATAACCAATACTCTTGAAGTTGACAAGATGAAGAACACGTCGTATGACATCCTCATCGTTGAAGATGACGAGTCAACCATCGAGCTACTCACGAGTTTCTTTTCCTTCCACGAGTATAACCTGAAAGCGATCAAACCAGAGACACAAAACCTGATAGATGAAATCGTCCAGCATCGCCCACGGCTCATCCTCCTTGACGTGATCCTTCCGGTTGGAAGTGGTTATGATCTATGCAAGCAAATCAAGGCAAACGAGAAATTGCAAGATACCATGGTTTATTTCATCACTGCCATGCCAAAATTCGAAATAGAAAAGAAACTCAGGGACACTGGTGCGGACGGCTATTTCCTGAAACCCTTCGACTTGAAAGAATTGAAGGAAAAGATGGAAGAGCTCCTGGTGTGATCCACCACCCCCCATCTCACGCCTGTTCAAGAAAGGCGCTCGGTATCCCTCATGCGCACCTTCAATGAACCGAACATAGCTTCAATTTTCTTGACTGAATAGAGGCGACCATTTTTCTCGCGTGTTTCCTGTGTCTCGGATAGGACCTTGATCATCATCCTACGGGTCATGTGCATCATCTCGAGTTGATTCTTCCAACTAGCACACGGAGCGCCAAAATTAAAAGGCGCGTACTATCCATGGAATACAATTATTTGCTCAAGATCTTGGCGTGTTGCACGTGCGAGACTGGATGAATTTGGTGATTAAACTTCCATCATGGTCCAACCGGACTGTATCGCACAGATCCAGTCCAAGAATTTCATCAACGCATCCACCCGTGCCCTCCACCAAGCCCACCTTGGCGCCAATGGCTGCTCCAAGCAGGTACTCGAATCGTGAAATCCTTCCACCCCCGATCCCGATGATCTTGACTTCCTTCGGTAAAATGGAATTTTTCACGATATCATGCCAATATTGAAGCGGTTCCAAGCACGAAAATATCGAACCGGTCGTTCTCCTGAGAAATGTGTATCTTTCATCTGGTATCGTGCCCAAGGGAAGCTCGGCGGGAAGATAACCAATCGTTTCTAACTGGTCCCCATGTACCGCTTGGAGGTTACCGGCAAGCTCGCAAATACCTGCCTTAGTGCCCCCCGAGATGATGGTTCCTGAATACCTGGAGAATGCCTCCTGAAGCATGTCATTCATGGTGTTTAAGTCGAGACTGGTTGCCGGGGAGGTGGATCCGGCCATGATGATTACAGGTCTCTTGAATTGCTTGATTACCTTCGTTTGAATTCCATCACGCGCCAACTTTCCCGCAGCAGCTCTATCAATGATGGGTTGTAATAATCCTCTTGCCTGCAAGTAATCCAATGCTTCTTGGAGCATTTCCATTAACCATCACCTGAGGTTCCCTTCACATGCATCCCATGTCAATTCCTTCGTTCCATAGTAATATATTTCTAGAAAAACAAGTAAGGATTGTCATTGTTATACCTGATAAGAAGTGCATTCTCATGTCATTCAAGAGTTTGGCTCTAACTGCCAAGGTAACGGCATTCAAAAACATGGCCCTCATCTTCGGGTTTCTCGGGGCCATATATGCGATAATGATGCTCGTGCTCGGTGGCATTCTTAAGATTAATTTCCTTCGAATGATGGGCACCATCATGGGTGGGATCTTCGGAATCATTTTTGGAATTTGCTTAATTCTTTACATGATTTTCAGGAAGAAATATAAGGAAAAAGTAGCTTCGGGAGAGATAAAGAAGGAGGAGCATGCAACTGGCGGGGGATTCATTGCCAATGCCATTCAAAGGCAGATGAGACTCGTTAGTAGCATCCAGAACGCCATGTCCGACCAACAGCTTAGCGGGTTGGATGAGAGTGCGAAGCGGGTCATTGCGCTGGTTACCTTGCACCCGAAAATATCCTTGAAGAAGCTTGCCGAGCGCGTGAAAATGAATGAGGACGAGATAGAGGAATTACTCGCGGATCTCGTGATGAGGAAACTCATCAAGGGGCACATCGATCCGGGCACGAGGGAATTCATCTCGAGCATGTACCAAGCAGGTTCAATCAACGATGCAGATGGGGACGGCTTAGCTAATTGTCCCCATTGTGGCGCTTCGTTGCTCACCGCCCCGTTACGTGGTACCACCACAAAGTGCAGTTCGTGTGGAAACTTGATCGTTCATAGGTAAAAGCAAGAAAAGTGATAGAGAACTGCATTTTTGGAACGAATGGATGCAGGTACTTCCTAATCGAGGGTATCGACGTATTTACCAAGCATTCCAGAGAGCTTCCTGAAGGGTGGTTTGAATGCTTGAACACGTTCATCAATTTCCTTCTGCGGGACATCCAAGTTCAAGCTCCGTTCGACCAAATCAATTTTTATAATTTCTCCCGGCTTGATTGCCACGATGGGACCCCCAATCCATCCCTCGGGTTCCACATGACCAATTGCACCTCCCCTGGTACCACCGGAAAAGCGACCGTCAGTGATGAGGGCCACGGATTTCTCAAGCCCCATGCCTGCTACTGCACTGGTGGGGGATAGCATTTCCGGCATACCAGGTGCACCACGAGGACCCATGAACCGGATGACGACCACATCTCCCGCCACGACCTTCCCACCCAGGATAGATTCCATCGCATCATCTTCGGAATCATATACCTTTGCTGGCCCCTCGAACACCATCATGCGTTCGGAAACGGCTGCCATCTTGATGACTGCCCCGCCGGGACAGATATTACCGTGCAAGATTGCAATCCCACCGGTGCGTGAATAGGGATCGTTGATGGATCGAATGACCGTTTCATCCGACACGGTGGCTTTCTTGGCAACTTGCCCGATGGTTTTACCCGACACGGTTTGCTGATCAAGATCGAGGAGATCCACGAGCTGGTGCATCACCGCGGGAATACCACCGGCAGCATCAAGATCCTCCATCATGTGAGGACCGGAGGGACGAATTTTCGTTAAATTCGGGGTGCGGCGGCTTATTTTGTCAAACAGGTCAAGATCAAGAGAGTACCCGAATTCCCTCGCGATGGCTGGCAGATGCAGCACGGTATTGGTGGATCCCCCAATGCACATGTCTATCGTGATGGCATTCTCGAAGGATGCGCGGGTGACTAAGGCCCGGGCATTCGTGCCATCCTTGGCTAGTTGAACAGCGCGCCTCCCCGTTTCAAATGCCAGATCAAGCTTCCGGGGATCCACGGCAAGCATGGTGGCGCACCCGGTGAGAGACAATCCAAGTGCTTCAGCCATGCATGCCATGGAGTTTGCTGTAAATAATCCAGCACAGGAGCCTTGCCCGGGACACGCGCATCTCTCGTGCTCTTTCAACTCGCTTTCATCGAGCTTTCCCGCCTTGAAAGCACCAACTGCCTCGAAACAGCTGATCACGTCCAAACGTTCTTCTCCCAAGCGGCCTGCCTTCATGGGGCCCCCCGTAATGATGATGGATGGCAGGTCGAGGCGTCCAACCGCCATGAGCATTCCTGGCGTGATCTTGTCGCAATTAGTCACGCCAACCCACCCATCCATGCTATGGGCGTTCACCATGAGCTCGATGTTATCGGCAACATGATCCCGTGATGGGAGTGAGTAGTTCATGCCCCTACCCTTTCCCATGGCAATGCCATCGCATATTCCTGGCACCCCCCACGTGAAGGGGACACCGCCGGCTGCTTTCACACCGTCGATGACCTTCTTGGCAATCGCATCGAGATGCACGTGACCTGGGATGATGTTATTGTACGAGTTGGCAATGCCAATCCATGGCTTATCACCAAAATCGCCATCAACAAGGCCAGACGCGCGAAGGAGCGCGCGATGGGGCATGGTTTCCAATCCCTGCTTGATCCTATCGGAGCGCACGCGCGATCACCTCAATACAATGAGACTCGCCATTGCATCATGCACCTGGTTTTTCGAATAATTTACGCAATTCGTCTCCAACCACCTGCAGATCATTACTTCCTTCTTGCTCCCTCATCTTTTTCAATCGCGGCATGCCCCCATCTGCCTCTTCCATCCATTCCTTGGCAAAGGAACCATCCTCCACGGCATTTAGCAATTTCTTCATCACGGGTTTCACGACTTTCCTGTCGATAACCAACTTACCCCGGGTCCTACCGCCATATTCCGCGGTATTGCTCACCTTGTCGTACATTTTTTCGATACCACCCGTATAAATGAGGTCCACGATGAGCTTGAGCTCGTGCGATACCTCGAAATATGCCATCTCCGGGGGATACCCCGCTTCCACCAGCGTTTCGAAACCTGCTTGGATCAACTCGGCGACGCCCCCGCAAAGCACTGATTGCTCACCGAACAGGTCGGTGAAGGTTTCGAGATCAAACGCGCTGATGTTCTCCCTAGGAGGGTCGAAACTGTTCAGGTCTATCACGCCAGCCATGGTAAAATGCATTGCTTTTGCCATTCCAAGTGCCCTCTCCCTTGCCTTCCCGGTTGCATCTTGATGAACGGCAACCAGTGCTGGCACGCCAAAGCCTTCCCTATACGTAGTAAGCTCGGAGGGACCGGGTGACTTGGGAGCCACCATGATGACATCCACGTTTTCGGGAGGCACAATGCGCTTGTACGAGATGTTGAAGCCATGCGAAAAGCCGAGCGTTTTCCCTTCGGACAAGTGGGGTGCAATGTGCTGGTCATAGACTTTCTTCTGCACCTCGTCGGGAATCAAGATGTGGATGATATCCGCAACCTTGACTGCTTCCGGTATCTCATGCACCTTGAATCCAAGCTCCAATGCCTTGTTCCACGATCGTCCATCCTTTCTCGCGCCAATGATTACCCGCAAGCCCGATTCCTTCATCATGGTTGCCTGCGCGTGTCCTTGCGAGCCGAATCCGATAACTGCAATGGTAAGATCCTTCACCGCACCGAGATCCGGCACGTCCGTTTCCCTGTAGATTTTCACGTCAGATTCACTTCCAGTATGATTTCTCTTAATGCTTGATACCACTTAATCGAGCGTGATCGATTCCTCGCCCCGGAGCAAAGCAACCAGTCCAGAACGAACGATCTCCTTTATATGCACGAATTCCGACAAAAGGTCGATGAACGAATCCACTTTCTGCTCGCTGCCAGACACCTCAACGGTCATGGTCTTGGTCGTGACATCGATCACCTTCCCGCGGTAAATTTCAACCAAGGTCATGATCTCTTGTCGCGCTTGGTTATCTTTCACATCAACCTTCACCAGGGCGAATTCTCTCATGGTGGAACGGTCCGGGTGCAAGTGCTGGACCTTTACCACGTCGACCAGCTTATTCAATTGCTTGATGATCTGCTCGATAGTTGCCTCATCACCCTCGGCAACAATGGTTATCCTGCTGAAGCCTTCTCTCTCGCTGTGACCGACCGAGATGGAAGCGATGTTGAACCCTCGCCTGGCAAATAAGCCCGTGACCTTCATCATCACGCCCGGGTGATCGTACACGAGTAATGCAATGGGAACCCGTGTATCACTGCTCTTCCTTTTCGAAGTAGACATTCACATCATCATCCTCAACGATTTCCACCTTGTAATCTTTCGCTTCAAACTCATTCCTTGGCAATTTCGCGTACCACTCGTATATGGACCGCTTCTTGCGGCGGCGGCTGTAAAAGGAATTCAGGGCACCCCCTGGCGAGAGCATGGGCAACACGTTTGACTCGGGTTCCGCAACTATCTCGATGAGAAAACTCTCATCCGATGCCATGGATTGTTTCAAGGCATCATGAACATCCCCCGGTTTATCCACCCTCATGCCCTCCAACCCGTATGCTTCCGCTAGTTTCACGAAATCGGGAAAGTACAAGCCATCCTTGCAGGCAAGGTTCGTGCAAGCATATCGCTTCTCGAAGAACAATTCCTGCCACTGCCGCACCATCCCGAGGTACTGGTTATTCAGGACCACGATGTTGATCTTGAGATCGTGCTGTTTTACCGTCGCGAGCTCGGGGAGGTTCATCTGGAAGGAGCCATCGCCCGCGCACAACCATATCTCCACGCCAGGTTTTGCCACCTTCGCACCAATAGCGGCAGGAAAACCGAATCCCATGGTGCCCAAGCCCCCTGATGAAATCCACGTTCGTGGCTTCCTGAGATTGAGGTAATGGGCAGCATACATCTGGTTTTGACCCACCTCGGTCACGATGATATCATCCGGCTGGATTACCTTGTTGAGTTCAAACATCACCTTTTCCGGGACGATCCTTCCCGTCTTGCCGGGTATCTTCACGTCGGGAATCCCGCTGGACTCCTTTAATTCCTTGATGTACCGGTACCACCACGAGTTGATGGTATTCTTATCTGGGTTCTTCAGGCGCTTCTTGAGCTGCCTGAGGAATTCCTCCATGGCAAGCTTGAGATCTGCCACGATGGGAATGTCGGCAGGCACGTTCTTGCCGATTTCAGCCGTGTCAATATCCACATGGATGACCTTTGCATCGGGATAACCTGGAAATTGGCTCAGGTCACCCGTGATGCGATCGCTGAACCGGGTTCCCAAGGCCAGGATCACGTCCGCCTCGCTGACCGCAAAGTTAGCCCGTTTCCTGCCATGCATCCCCAACATGCCAAGCACGTATGGGTGGTCATCGCTTAGCACTCCCTTTCCCATCATCGTGTATACGACCGGAATGCGAAGTAGATTGATGAATTCTTCTAATTCCTTGTTCGAATGTGATAACGCAACACCACCCCCCGCCAAGACGAGCGGGTACCGTGCGTCCATGATGAGATCTAGGGCGCGCTTCACCTGCAATTTCGCACCCGTGGAAAACACCTTCGGGTTGTACCCGATGATTTCCACCTGATCCGGGATGGGATCTGGCAATGTGCATTCCCCGTTCTGGACATCCTTTGGCAAATCGATGAACACCGGGCCGGGACGGCCCGTGGTCGCGATATAGATCGCCTCCTTGAAGACGCGCCCGAGATCATCCACGTGCTTGACTTGGTAATTCTGCTTGGTTAACGCCACGGTGCTCCCCACCATGTCTGCTTCTTGGAATGCATCATTCCCGATGAGCTTCGTGGGAACCTGCCCCGAGAAGGCTAGCACTGGACTGCTGTCATAATAGGCGTTGGCGAGGGCAGTGATGAGATTCGTGGCTCCCGGCCCGCTTGTCGTCACGCACACACCGAGATTCCCGGATGCACGGGCAAATCCATCTGCAGCATGGCCTGCGCTTTGCTCATGCCGCACGAGAATATTCTCGATCTCCGCATCCTCGTGTATCTCATCGTAAAATGGCATGATCGCGCCACCGGGATACCCGAATATGGTGGTATTCCCCGTTGATTTCAACACGTTCTTGATGATTGCTGTACCCTTAATCATGATCCCCTTGTAAATTTGTTTAAAAGATAATGAATGGATCGTGGAGAGTGAATCGAAGCCCTTGATGATCCGCTCTCCGCTTATACCAAGACGATAAGCAACGCTACGACTACCGTGGGAAGAAGGCGAGATACATTCGTGTTTCGCGCGATGCTCATTTTTCCTTGATTCTCCTTGGTATCTGTGAAGATCAATACCCGTGTCCATTATAAAGGTTGTCGTAAGAACCTAGCCGCAATCTTATAATCGCGGGATGTAATCACATAATCATCACCTACAAATGATGCACGAGGTGCGATGATCATGAAAGGTATCGTGAAATGGTTCAACCCCCGGAAGGGGTACGGTTTCATCACGCCCGAAGGGCACGATGATGTCGATTCAAATGACATTTTCGTGCATTACACCAACATCCAGCAGGAAGGTTTTCGCATCCTTCATGATGGCGACCTGGTGGAATTTGAAATCGAAACCACCGAGAAGGGAGACGAGGCAAGAAATGTCGTGATA
>WJJB01000400.1 GCA_014729935.1 Candidatus Bathyarchaeota archaeon
CTCAACAAACTTGGTTGTTACCTTCTCGGGCTCAATCCTGAAATTCAAGTTGAGATCCAGCACGTATTGTATATTTTCTCTTGTCGCCCGCAGGGTGAAGTAATCTTGCAGTGCCTTGATTTGGATGTTATCCTTGGAAACACCTGGTAGGGCTACTTCCAAGATGAATTTATCATCGATCAACCACCCGCCATAGCGTGGTGTCACTTGGTATTTGGGAACCTTGTCAACAGATTCGATCTCGTCTTTGTCTGGGGATTTTACTAATGCCATGTTGGAATCACCTTTTGTCTTGATAACTTGTTTAGGATTATTGGTAACTTACAATTACCAATTAGTAATATGAAATAAGTTATATTTGAATGTTTTGGTTTCCATGATGAATGAAGAATGGCTGAAAAGCTTATACGGTGGGAGATGGCGTCAGTGAATGTATCTACTTACCTAGAAATTTCTTCCTCGCGTTTCCTGCATCTTGATATAATCACGTTTCAAGAGCCAAGGAGTTCGACAAAAGAGTTATAATCCTGTATCTACATCATGTTAACTTGATAACGATGGAAATGCAGAAGATAGAAAATAACGATGAAGGTTCTCCAGCGTTGCTCGAGGGATATAAGGCATTCATGCAGGCATATGGACTTTGTACCAGTAGTATCACATGGCTAACCAGATATTTTTGCACGTCCACCGGGGTTACTCACAGGGCCTCAATCTTGCTTAAAATGGTCCTCCCGCATTTTTCGTCTAAAGAACAGAAGCACCATGCTCCAGCAATCGTTCCGGTGTTGACATTCCTTGCAGCCCGGCTTGAAGGGGATAATATCCTCAGGGCTGACGTGATACGAGTGGCAGGGGTGAGTGGGTGCTGTTTCAACAGGACCTTATTAGCCGTGGTTAGGTACCTGAAAGACAAGTGCTGGTGATCACGAAATTACGGGGCGATGCAGGCAAGGGGAATTCAATCATCACCACGCGTTGCCCATGACATCCCGCGACGCAAGATTTCTTTGGCGCCCTCCACCTCGAAATCAGAAAACGTGTGACCATACGCCGCATAGAAAATGCGACCATCTCCCCAGTATTTCTTGTATGCAAAGGGCATCACCACCCCATTCCAGGGCATGATGTTACTCTTGAAGGTGGTGGTGGCAAGGACCTTCCCGTTAATGCCAGAAATGATGCCAGGATCAACGTGGCAATAATATTGCTCCGACTTGAGTTTGAAATCATCAATACCGTTCACGATGGGATCATCGGACACTATATTTACCTCGAAATCAATAACACCCCCCGGATGTGCCACCCATTGGCTTCCGGTGAGGAATTGATATTCAGTATCCCGGCGGAAGCTATCATTCATCCCGCCATGCCATCCAGCGAAACCGAGACCATCCAAGATGGCATTGGACAAGTTCTTCGTGCCCCCACCATCCATCATGATCTTCTCGTCGTCAGCACTTCCCTGCGTCCAGCACTGCACCAGCAGGTCAAGTGATTCCAGAAGTTCCATATCCAAGTAGGGTTTCAATGAATTCTCCATCTTGACGGTAAAACCTTCTTCTTCAAGCAGTTCCAGAGCCATCAAAGAGGAGGGGTATGGCGTGTGTCCATCCCAGCCACCCCAGATGATGAGTGCTTGCTTTCCACTTTGAGCCATGGTGTATCTATTACAGGCTTGCATAAAAATGAAGCGCCCTAGAACAGGAATACCACAAGGGCAAGGTAACCCACGCCGAGCATGATGTGCAAGAGCGCGAAGATAGCACCGATCTTGAATAACCTCTTATAAGGTAAATCAACAACGCAGTTTTTCTGGGCGATGTCCAAGGTCGCCATATCTGCCGCGCTACCCTGGGGAAGGAAATTGCCACCAATATTAATTCCAATGATTAATGCAATGATGATTGCATCACCACCAGCCCCTCCCAAGATCAGGGATTTCATGACTGGTAGGAATAGGATCGTTACAGGTGCATTATCCATTAGTCCGCTGAGAAGTGACGTGAGCAGCATGATAGTGATTGCAAGTAAGAACTCATTCGAAGGAGAAATCTTGTCAAATGCATTCTTGATCAAGTCGATTGTCCCGTTTGCATTCATCAATCCCACGAAAATGAATAAGCAAATAAAGAAATATATCAACTTGTAATCTACTTTTCGAAGGTAATAGGATATTGTAATCCTGGACTTCCCATCATCGTCCTTGACGGGGTTCACGAAGATGAAGATGAGCATGGCGATAATCCCCGCGAGATATATTTGCGGAATGAATAGCAAGAGCACGATGAAGACTCCCAAAGCTGCAATATTGATCCAAATCACCTTTTCATCAACGTCGATCTTATCCAGACGCTGCATGTCAAGTGCCGTTTCCAGCGTGCAGGTACCCTCCCATCTTTTGAGCATTGATTTCTTCAACACGATTTTATCCAATAACAGCAAGGTTACCACGGTCGTGATCAGGAAGTACAATCCCAGGGTAGTGACGAACCATCCAATATCGAGAGTTTTCAATTCTTCGGTTCGGAAATAGTTCGCTATCAAGATATTCTCGGCAGAACCAAAAGGTGTAAGCGTGGATGCAAGGTTGATGCAAATGGTCATACCCAGGAGAAAGGGAGTTGGATTGATTTCCATCTTCCTGCATGCCAGTAAAATGATAGGCCCGAAGATGAGGGCAACGGAGAGGTCTTCAATGATGGCAGCGCACAGTGTCGAAATAGTGCAGAAGACATAAAACATCTTCCGGATGTTATCTTGGTACTTGTTGGTAATGCCCTTTGCTATGGCCTGAAATACCTCTTTCTCGTTCAAGATCTCCACTATGGTAAATATGGCTATCAGGAAAAAGATGACCTCCCAATTTATCAGGCCGACGAAAAAATCTATCGGCTCTCCAAACTGCAAGGGATCTGTCTCATGCATGAAAATTTCTGGCATCACGATCGATGTTGCCACCGCTGCAAGGACAACCAGAAGGAAGGAATAGGTCAGGTAATCCGTTTTCTCGAAGAAAAGGACGACCACTAATCCGACAAAGCATGCTCCGACAAAAATTTGCAATCCTAATTCTGACATGAGTGGTATACCTCTACGAAGAGCCCCGTGAGATTAAGAGGACGGTGTATTTGAATACCTCCCTTCTTGTAAACCTTCCATTGCCTCGTCATGGTATTCTGATCAAAAAGCATAACAAATATATCGCACAAACATGGTACTAACGCTTGTAGCTTCCGCATAGCTTCGATTTCAAGAAATTCGATACCATTCGCGAGTTAGATTCATGCATGAAACATAGAGACAAGTACCCTACGAGAGAAGTGGATCCGGAGAACTTCTTGGATAATGAGGAAATCAATTCAATGCTGGAACGAACCGACGAGTTTACATTCACGCAGGAAGACTGGGTGCGGCTTCTAAACTGCGTCCATTGTAACGAGTGCGGAACCTCCGAGGAGCGCGCACGACTCAACCAGAAATTCCTCCAGGATGGAAATACGATTCCAGGATTGGACGCCATGATCCACAACTTCAAGAAAAATGGCACCCCGTATCACAAGAACGAGATGCGCATCACCAAGCCCGAAGGGATACCTGCAAGCAGCGACACGCTCTTTTTCATGGGTTGCTTGTCCACTATCAAGATTCCCAGGTTCACCAGCAATGCACTTGAATACCTATACCAGCAAGGATTGGATTTCACCATCCTTGACAAGGAGATATGTTGCGGGTACCCACTGTACGTTAGCGGGGCTATGAAGGAATACAGGGAATTGCAAGCACGGAACTTGGACATCTTCAAGGATTTCAAGAAAGTGATATGCTTATGCCCCGCATGCTTTTTCGTGTTCACCCAAGATTACCCCGAGATGGATATCGAGTATGCATTCATCTCTGATTACTTGGAACCTGCCAAGACGGAAAAATCGGGCAGCGTGGGTGTCCAACATCTCTGCCAGCTCAAGAACAGGGGATATCCGCATGTTGCCGGGAACGTGGACAAGATCCTCATGAACAGCGGGTATGACATCGAGCCGGTACCGCATTGGTGTTGTGGTGGTGGGATAGGATACATGCACAGGACTGACGTGATAGACAAGATCGCCATGAAGCGCATGGGCGATTTCGCGGGGGATTACATGACGACGTACTGCCCCGGGTGCTACTGGATCATGAAACGGTTCAGGAAGCGTGCCGGCACGAGCGCGCGCCTGAAAGATATTTTCGCATTGCTCATGGACTCCTGAAACTTTACCGGTGAGCTATTGAAGGACAATGCCCTTCCACGCAAGACTGGAGGGAACGGACGTCCAGCGCGGCCTCATTCAAGTGACGAGACCAGTATCTCGCCAATATCCAAGATGACCAACTTTCGACGGTCATCTTCCATCTCCGCGTTCGTTCCTGCGATTGAAAATCCTTCTTCGCAAGCCGGGCATGCACTTACCAGGTAATCCGCACCAGTGTCTTTCAACTGCATGTAACGTTGCATGCCTATTGCTTCCGATTCATGGGGATGGTGAACGTGTGAAACCCCCCCCATGCCACAGCATTGCGTCTCCTTGCCGTGGAGAAAGGGTTCCCTTACTTCCAATCCTGGAATCTTGCTGAAAATGTACCGGGCACTTTCAGTGTCGTCGAACCCGCGTGCAATGATGCAAGGATCGTGGAACGCAATGATCATGTTCACCGGCTTTGTCGGCACCAGTCGGCCTTCCTTGATGAGATTGGCATAATATTCGGTGGTATTGTACACCTCGAGATCATGATCAAGCCCGAGTTCCTTGTACTTTGTCCGTATTGCATCGGTGCAAGCGGGGCAATCGGCAACCACGGTTGAGATGCCTGCTTTCTCGAATAGATCGAGATTTTCCTTAGCAAGGGATTTTGCGGTATCTCTGAACCCCGCCGTGAAGAGCGGGCCACCGCAGCAGACCCGGTAACGCACATGAGTCGAAAAAAGAACGCCCGCCTTTTTCAGTATGACAATGTTTGCCTTCACGGCGTCGGGTTTCTTCTCTGCCATGACGCATCCCATGTAATAAAACGTGTCCGCACCTGGAGTATTCACCGAAAAACCTGGTTTCTTGAATGTATCCCGGTTGAAAGTGGTCTTCTCCTTCTGGACCCGCTTGTTGAACTCTTTCAACGTGGAGGAGACATGGCCCCTTTCTACAAGATCTGCCCTGACATCCTTAAGCAAGTCGCCTGTTGAGATGCCCATCGGGCACCAGTGGCGGCATCCATCGCAGTTTGTGCACAGGTATGGCACTTCAGCGGTATGCGGATTGCTGGAATCCAAATAACCCTTTTCCATGAAAAAAGATATTCTCGATTTGGTTGATGGGGCATACATTTCCTTCTTGGTAACCCTGAGGGAAGGACATTCGAATTTGCACATATTCGGGCACAAGGCACACCGCACGAGTTCCTTCATGTCAACATGGGGCTCGCCATCGGGGATTTCCAAGTACTTTTTCTCTCCAAAAAGGAATCCCTTGAGCATCTTCCATTTTTCCTTCCACCTCGCCTTCAGGAAGGTCTTAATGAGCCACGTGTTCTTGCCCATTGCTATCCATCCTCGTCCAGTAATTTACCGGGATTCATGATGTCACGAGGATCCAGTACGTGCTTGATCCTTTTCATCATGTCGAGCATGTCCCCATGCTCATCCGCCATCCACCGCGCGCGCACGAGACCGATGCCGTGATGATGCGAGATGGCACCGCCTGCTTCCAATGTGGCTTTCATGGCGGCATCCCAACCAGTATTATAAAATTCCAAGGGAGTTTCACCAGATACAGGGACACCACCAAAGGAAAAATAAAAGCATACGCCCTGCGGGTAAAAATGGGACGCGTGGGCGGAAACCATTGCGACACCTTTCACGTTACTTACTTCTTCAATAACACCATGGTACAGGCGTGAAGCATCATCCCACATGCAGGACACCTCAATGGTATCGAAAATCAGGTCCTTGGGAGTGAATTTTGAAGTCTCGGTTACCTGGAATCTCGTGTCGAACCAATGTTCCACCGGGGAATTTCCACAATCGACCCCGCCCGCGTTCCTGCACGCCTCCCTCACGATTGAAAGCTCGAAATTGACCAATCGCTCGGTTCCCTCGCACACGAAAACGACCATTACCCGTTTCTTTGCCCTCTTCACGTCGTAGAAATGGCGTGATGTCTCGGTTTTATCATAGATCCGGACCACGGCGGGATATACTTGTTGCCGGAGGATCAAGCGCACGGCTTCCAAGGATGCTTCAATTGTATCGAACGCGAAAGCCGTCCCAGCAGTTTTCCCCGGGAGCGGCCACATTCGTAGGGTCGCTTGCGTCACGATCCCGAAGGTTCCCTCCGAACCAAGGAATAATCGCTCGATTTGCGGACCATCCGCCGCCCTCGGATACTCCTTGGTATCGATGATCTCACCTGTTGGTAACACCACCCTCATGGTGGTTACCATGTCCTCGATCTTGCCATACTTCGTGGAGAACTGTCCTGCCGCCCGATGCGCGATCCAGCCCCCAACGGATGACGTGTGAAAGGATTGCGGCACGTGGCCTATAAGGTAGCCTTCTTGTTCCAGCGCCCGTTCAAGCTCCTTGCCGTTCATGCCCGATTGCACGGTCACGGTGAGGTTTGAATCATTGATGTCCATGATCTTATTGAACCTTTTCATGTCCACCACGATACCTCCCCGAACGGGTATCGCTGCACCAACAACCCCGGAACCTTCTCCAAAGGGCACTACAGGGATTTCCCGCATATTTGCAACCTCCAAGATGCTGCTTATCTCTTCCTCGGATCCGGGCCACGTGATCACGTGGGGTAATCCCGGTATCTTGCCTTCAATCAACCACCTGCCAGTGATCAACTGTGCATCCTTTGAATATGCCACCAGATCGGCTTCCTCGGTTGATACCCAATTTTCGCCAACGATATCTTTAAGCGATGTAACAAGCCCTTCCAAGTCATCTATTTCAACCCTATTCTTGTAGATCATGTCAAGATCCATCGTGAAGGAACCTCCAATCGATATCATCTAATGGAACATGGTTTTTGAACATCAGGCTTGTAGTTCTGGGTGCCGTGGGATTGTAACGGGAATAGGAACCAGCATCCTTTCTCCATGGTAGGTGGCGCGGTGAATTTGTACCCACGCTTACCACGAATCGATGCATTGCCGGGTAAGGTTCAAAGCATACCGGCTAACTCTTCCAGGACCGCTTTCCACTTGGCTTTCATCTCTTTTCTCGATCGAGCATCCTTCAATCCCTCTTGATGCACCCGGAAGAC
>WJJB01000401.1 GCA_014729935.1 Candidatus Bathyarchaeota archaeon
CATAACTTAACCTGTTGAAGAGCCATGATATTCCATACGTTGCACCGAAAATGATTCCCGAAAAACCGTACGTGAGTAACTTCTTGTACTTTGACTTTCTTATCGGAACAGCATCCAAGAATTTCTTTGGATACAACAAGACCACGGTTGCAATGGTTGCGGGGATCAATGGAACCCATAATTCCGCCCAATTCAGCAAGTTGACCCTAATGAAATCAACACCTGCCTTGTTAGCATACATCTGCTTGTCCAAGTTAAGCTCGGCAAGCCACGCTGGAAGAGCCCAACCAAATATGACACCTGCAATTCCACCGACGATCGCCAAGACGAGAAGTATTCTGAGGTTCTTTCGACCGATATTCTTGTTATACATGATGGATGACACATCGCCTCTTATTCTTGCATTAGTTGTATTGATTGCCCCATATCTCTTTAATGTATCTGGTTATGAGATGAAATCGCGAAAGATCCATTCATTACTTATTTATAATTCGCGATTCCCTGTTTAATGTAATCGAAGACGCAACTGGGTTAAGGTATATCATGCCAAAGGCAAGGAGGAAGTACGTGGACGAGCTCATGGACGAGCTGGAAGAGCTAAAAGAACAAAAGGCTTCCCCTTCCAAGTTAAAAAATATCATTGACAAGATTGGCAACTTGGCTGATAAAAAAGCAGTATCCCTGCTTTTGGAATTCATGGATCACGAGAGAGATTACATCAGGGCAACCACGATTCAAGCCTTGCTGAAAATCCGGTATAAGCATTTACCTGAATTGATCATTGAACGAATGGATGGAGAACACTCCATGTTAGTCAGGGTCGCAATGCTTGAAGCACTCGGCGAGAGCGAAGATGAATCTTGCCTCCCCCTGCTGCAAGAAACCGTTCAAGATTACCACGCTCCCGATAAGATCAAGGTGAACGCGATCTTCGCCATTGACCGGCTCACCCGGGGAAGAATCTCTGCCTTGAAAATGCTCGTGGATTACCTGATAGATGCCAAGAATCCCAAGACTAGGGTGGAAGCAGCAAAAGCACTCGGTAAACTGGGGGATCCCAGGGCAAAACGATTCCTTATCGCGCAATTGGATGACTAAAAGATTTTTGTGAGGAAGTTCATAATCAAGGCACTCGTCTCGTTCGGGGATAAGAGCGTGGTAGACCCCATCATCAATGCATTCACCGATGAAAGCCACTTCTTGGATAGAGATTTCATAAAGGTTTTGTGGATCTTTCCCGAGTACAAGGGAAAGGAATTGTGGGAGATTATCGAAATGCGAAAGAGGGAAAGCTTGGAAGAATTGCAAGTTCCCGAAAGTGGCTTGGATGATTCCATAGAGGAACAATCCATGGTACGAGAGGCATTTCAATACGAGCTAGCCGTGAACGAGGGCAAATGCAAGATACCAGGATCTGAACCTGTTCCAGCGAAACCCGGCAAGGAACCACGGGTGCAGCCAAGGGATTGTGACGATGAAACTGTGATGCTTGAAGAAAGCAAGGCGCGTGCCAAGCAAGAAATGGTACCCGGCTCACGAGAGAAGGAGATCCAGATGATCAAGCGTGACCTTCTCCATGATTTTAGCAAGTTCTTCAACAAGGGCGAACGGGCGTACAGAAAGAAATTATACTATGAAGCGGTAACGAACTTCAAGAAGGCTCTTGAAATAAAGTACGATGCTTGGCAAGCGTGGTACAACATGGCGCTGGTATTCTATGACATAGAGGAACCTGAAAAGTCGATGGAATGCTTCAAGAAATCATTGAAATTCAAGCCCAACGAGGTGGACACCCTCATCAACATCGCGTCACTTTACAGGGAAAATGGGAAGTATCATGCAGCAATCAAGTTCTTCCTGCGTGCCTTGGAGCTGGACAAGTATCAAACAGATGTGTGGCTTGTTCTTGGAAAAATATTCAAGAAATTGAAAATCTTCAAATTCTCGCTTTATTGCCTTGATCAAGTTTTAAAATTGAGTAAAAGCAAGAAGGAACGAAAGGAAACCAGGAAAATGTACGAGATCATGGTCGAGGCACATCCTGAAGTAAAACCAACCAACCCACTTGAGGAAGAAATGCCGCGCATGCCTGAAGAAGATTTGAAATTGAAATTAGATTGAGTCCATTGAATCCCTTTCTTTCTCATCATCATTCAAGCCGAACTTGTCCCGGAGAACCACCCACAACAAGGGAACACCCACGATATACACCGTGAAAGGGATTATAGTGGTGATGACCAACAAGGTAAGATCACTGAATTCCATGTCCATGAACCTGATGGCTGACCCCAGAAGTAATGCAGCCGTCCCGAAAGACCCCAGAATCACTGCCCCGTGGTAATAGAAGAATAAATCACCAATAATTTTCGGATTGACCATGGAATCCAAGAGATTAACCGGATCTGTATTTTCCAAGAATATTGCGGTTATGGGATTATTGGGGATGATGGAGATGAACAAGATGCACACCATGATCCCACCACACGTTATTAACATCAGGGGCACGAATTTCTCCACCATCACTTGTGTCCTGATTGCCAGAACTAGCACTACCACTGGAATGAAGTAGAGTGGTTCCATGAACAGGAAGATGTCAAACATTCCAATACCATTCACGTGGGAGAATACCAATTGTAAAATCCCGGAATAGACCGTGAAGGCCCCAATGAAGATGATGATAGCATTTCGGCGAGGTAGTTTTCCACGAAAGAGGTAATAGATCAAGAAAAACGATGAAAATGCTGGGAAAATGGAGAGGGGGTAAGAATGACGCAGCATGAAATAATGTATCGTGGCATTAACCACGGTGAATATGAGGCTGTAGATGGCAATACCCACGCTCATTTTACTTGCCTTCTCGCCACCGCCAACAATCTCATGAATTCTCATCGTGGATCCTCGTCTCTTGATGCATGTAGGGTAAAAACCCGGTTACTTGAATGATAATGTGGATCTATAGATTAATGGTTTTGGTCACCAAGCGATGTGTTTTTTCAAGGTGCTCTGATAAAGACGCGTGAGGTTTCCAGCAAAGATATCTTGCTTTTCAGCTTGGGTAATATCAAGGGAAAATATTTTTTCCAGCTCTACCTGGGGCGCAAGGCTTGGGAAATCCGACCCGAAGAGCACCTTCTGCACGCCGATGCGTGCATCATCAACTGCCCCCTGGATCATGTATTGGTACCCTTGCCCAGAAATTTCCAGGTACACGTTTTCATGCTCAGCAGCAGCCTTGTATGCTTGGTCTACTTGAGGCCCCAAGCCCATGTGACCCACGATGAACGGTAGATCAGGGAACCGTGCCGCTTGTGCCACGATATCACGAAGATTACCGTGGGACCCGGTGTGCGAGATTACTATCATCCGGTGCTCCTGGCAGAACTCGAAGATGTCGGAAAACTCGGGAGACTTGAAATCCAATTTCTGGTAATCCGGATGTATTTTCAAGCCAAACAATCCCAATTCATGGACCTGGTTCAGTTGTTGCTCAAGATCTCCCATTTTTGGAGATACCATCCCCAAAGGAAATAACCTTCCCTTCCCATTCTTCCCCATTAAGGACATGAATTGGTTATCTTCCGGAATCACCGAGAAGACTTGACTTTTATCGATCCCATAATGATCCATCAGCATCAAGTATAACTCCACGAGTTTCTTGGTGCTACCTTTTAGGAATTCCCCATGTTGCTTGATGAATTCTATGCTTTCCAAGGTTGCGATATCTTCGAGTTCCTCGAATCTTGCCATCTTCACGACGGATGCCCAATGGCTGTGTGCATCGAAGATCTTGTACTCCATCCCATCCCGGGTTATAATTTCAATAACCTCCTGGCATTGTCGTGCAAGATCGCCCGCTTTTCGTTCTTGGATAAACTCAAGATTTCAATCTTTTTTAATTCAACTTGGAAAGATGAATAAGGCTCATTGGAGCCAAAAAGAATGCGATTATTGCCGTTCTCCACCCTTGTAGATATTTTTTCCAATTCAGAGGGAACAGGCAATAGTGATGTTTCGACCAAGGTATTATTTCTTAATTCCAAGACTTCCTTGGCTAAAAGGTAACTATCATTATTTCCCGCGTGCCCCATGACCAGCTTGCAGCTTGGAAAGTGTTTTGCAAATCGGCCAAACCTTGATTTGAGTAGCGGCCGGTACTTGTTATAGATGGGAACCCCAGGGTGATCCGTATGGACGTAAACCGGAACATCGAGACCCTCGATGACGTCCATGAAAGGTTTCATGAATTCTTTCTTGTTCACGGGAATATCTTGGAGTATCGGATGAATCTTGATCCCGGATGCGTTCACGTGCTCAAAATCTTCTCGAATGTTAATGGGATCCTTGGAAAAATCGATGCCAATGAAGGCAAGAATGCGTCCACCGTGATCTTGTATAACCTCGCGTGCGAAATCATGATATGATTCCAGGTCATCAAAATCGTCAAATGCTGGATGGATAACACTAGTAACCACATTCTCTCTATCCACTAGATGGTCAACTGACCTTTTCAAAGCATGGCAATGGAAATCGATGATGTCATTGGCGTGCATCTAAGCTTACCATTAGGCCCTAGCAATATTAAAACCGTTCATTCAACCTTTGGACGAGCTGGGCATTGCTTCCCATCGCCCAGGTTGCAGTCACCGTGGTGAAGGATCGCGACCGGCTGAGAACATTTTCAAGAGGGGGATTGCTCATGTGAAGATGCAATCGAGCCATGGGTCCCACGCTGGCTGACCCCAGTGAAACATATATACATTAGACTTTCTAACAATGATGGGATTGCTAAATGTCACGTGATGAGGTCGAATCATGCTTGGATGCATGGAGAGATCGAACGGATCTGAGCAAGGACGACATGTTCCATCTAATCAAGATCTTCAATAGAGCCATGCTTTCGAATGTAACCGGCCCCGATTGCACCGATAGGATGGTGTGCCAAGATAATTGCTGTTCCATCATGATTGATATACCTGATTTTCTAGCGTGGGCGTACGTGGAGGGGGGGTATCTTGAACCACACCAGATACGCAGGGGAACCGTGTTCGCGTGGACCCTATCTGTTGATCCCGTGTGGAGCGATTGCGTGTTCCTCGATAGGGATTCACGGAAGTGCAGGATATACGTGGAAAACTTGGATATTCGTCCTCCACAGTGTGCAGTGTATCCGGCAGGTTTCATCAAGGGAAACCAGTCGTGCAAGGGAAAGGCAGGCCCGTGGACCATTATTGATATTCACGTGGGTAACGCGTGCAAGGAATTGATGGAAATATACAAGATGCATGCCTTGAGGGAATTCAAGATGATGGAACGATCCATCGTGGAAACTTTAACCGCTCGGTTGAAACCCGTTATGCAAGAAATAGCGTGTTTTCGTCCCTCGAAGATTGCTGGAATAAGGGACGCGTGGGAGGGATTCACCATCCTCGAAGCCGAGGGCATCAGCTTGTCCCTTTCTCGGATATGCCGGAGGGTAAATCCAAAATGCATCACCCCCTTCACAACTTGCAAGAGCCTCTGCAACCAAGTTGCCAGTTTCTTTGAAGAAAACATCCCAAACGCATTAGCCACCATCATCCAAGAAGATGGCATGAAGGAGAAATATCTCTTGAAAGACTTGGTTTTCCCTTGAAATTCAAAGCTTGATTTCCAAGGGAATTGTCTTTTTCACCGGTCCCACCTGTTTTCCCTCGCCATCCTTGAAACTAATGGTTGCATTAATAACATGTTCCCCCTCCTCATTGGGGCGTAGCATGATTTCCCAAGAAGTTTCCTCACCTGCTGCAAGCGAAAAAAACCGTTTATTCAATGTTCCACGGACGATGTCGATGCTTTCATCTTCTGGGAGCTCAAGATCAATCACCAGCTCATTTGCATCTCCCCTACTCTCGTTAGTCACGTCGATGCGTAATGGAAACGATTTACCCACCATTGGTTCATTGAGTGGTTCGAACTGGATATCTATGGAAGCCGCCTGGGCATGGATCATGAACTCGATGGCAGGAACGTTAATGACTGCCGAGTAATTCCCCAATTTCATCTTGATTACCAAGGGCCCGATTTCATTCATGCCTGGATAATAGGACTTGAAAATATACTCCA
>WJJB01000402.1 GCA_014729935.1 Candidatus Bathyarchaeota archaeon
GGGCACCTTTTACATGTTCTTTTCCGCAAGGACTTCCACCACCAAGCGGGGCACGGGGATCGCCGTGGCGACCCATCCACTCGGCCCGTTCACGAATCTCATGGATGCACCCGTAACGCCCCCGGACTGGCACTGCCTGGATGGACACCTGTTCATGGACGTGGATGGGAGCGAGTACCTTGTATTCGCCCGCGAATGGGTGGAATTGGATCACGGGGAGATGTGGGTGCAAGGCATCAACGGTAATTACACCCAGTTGGTGGGAGAGCGACACTTGCTTTTCAAGGGAACGGATGCATCGTGGTCTAACGTCGTGGTGGACGGCCCGGCAATGATCCATCGTGATGGCAAGTATTTCCTCTTCTGGTCGAGTTTTTCGGATGGATATTGTTGCGGCCATGCCAGTAGCGATGCTATCACGGGACCGTACCAGCAGTCTGGACAACCCGTGATTGCAAGCGATGGCGGTCACGTGACGTTCTTCACGGATCATTCGAGCGGTGACTTGCTGGTAACCTTTCACCGGCCAAATTCGGGTGGTCGTGAAAGGGCACATGTCGAGAAGATCGTTTTCAGGGATGGCACATGGCTAGTGAATGCTGGCATCGCCATCCCACCAATGGGATTACTCGTGCCAGTGGCCATGGTGATTGCAATCGCTTGCGTGGCATGGTTCCGCCGAGAAACGATGGAACGCCAGTGACGGCTGGTGGTTCCTTTGACCCACGTGCATAACCCTTAAATATGATATTTAAGAGGAAGAACCTATATGCCATCCACGGTAATAGACAAGGGAACGGGCAAGAATAGAGAGCCACTATTATTCAGGAAAGGTATCTTCGGGTTAAGCAGGACGGGATCCACGTTGCTCTTGGACTTGTTTACCGTGGTCACCCTTGATTTTTACATTCGGCTCATGGGGTTAGGTCCCGTGCTAGCGGGGCTTGGCGTCATGCTCGGGAAATTCTCGATCGCCGCCAGCGGGTTTTTCATGGGCTACATCTCGGACAGGTTTCCCGAGAACAGGTTGGGGCGGCGGAAGCCCTTTCTCATCATGGGTAGCCCCGTGCTGGGTATATCCTTCATGTTCCTCCTGCTTCCCTTTGTCTTCTTCTCCATACCCGCCCCTGCCCTCTTGAACCAGGCACAGGGCATGCTATTCTCGTGGCTCACCTTCTGGTCCATCATGTTCAATTTCGCCTATGGTTTCTTGGTCACGCCGTACCAGTCCATGATGCCGGAAACCTTCGAGGAGAAGGACAGGATAGGTGCATCCCTGTCGGAGAATCTTTGTTCCTTCATCGGCACCATGGGTGGCATTGCCATTACGCTTGATTTGGCAACGCAGCTTGAAGATTGGTCCAACAACCAGGCAGTGCCAAGCCTGTTCACCACGACCATCATCATCATCGGCATCCTCACCATCATCTTTTACCTGCCAGCCATCATCTTCCTGCCCATCAGGGATGATTTCATCACAAAGGATAAGGACCAGAAGCTGCTGCACGTGATCGTTTCAGACACGAAGCGGGTGTTAGGAAATAATAATTACGTGAATTTCATCATTTTCACGTCGATCACCGAAGCGGGATTCATCATCGCGTTTTCAGCCTTGGAAGGGTACATTGACACGGTCCTTGACGTGAGTGACGATTCCATCATCTTGATCGCCGGGGTGCTTCTTGCCGTGGCACTCCTGTCCACCATTGCATGGGCGATCACCGGGAAGCGGAAATCCATCCACCTGGCACTCACCATTGGCTTGTACATCATGGTCATGTTCGTATTCCTGACCCCATTCATCGGCAGGAGTGGTTCCAGCGATCCTTGGATACAAACCCTCTTCCTGAGCGGGATTTTGTGCGGCATGATCTGCGAGTTCATGTACCAGTATGTCATCTTGGCGAATATCGTCGAGGAAGACGAGCGCCGCACCGGGGAGTCCCTGAGTGGCACGTACCATGGCGTGTTAAACTTGCCCGAGAATATCTTCCAGGGATTGGGTGCATTCATCCTTGGACTCTTGCTCTCGCTTCCAAAACAGGATAGATTCGGCACATACACCTTTTCCATTGGATACTTCTGGTGGGGCCCCGTCGCCGCCGTTTTCTTCATCGTGGGAATCATCATGTTCCGGAAGATAAAGGTTGACTTGAAAGAGGTAATCGAGATCAACAAGCGGCAGGATACCACCCACTTTCTCCAAGACTTGAAAGCATGGGTTCGAAGGATCGCTGCCAAGAAGGCATCCATTGCAGGCGGGGAAATCGAAGACCCGGCGGCGGCAGCAGCAGAAGCAGCGGTGGATGATGCTGGAGAGGCATCATCTTCGGGAAACGCACCCGGCAAGAAGCCGTGAATTCATTGCTTACTTGATTGCCAGGGCATCCACGCGCCAAGTTTCACGTGCCCCGAACAACGATCCACCTACTGCGTTTCCACGTGCCACGCTTACCCACCACGGTCACTTGCCAGGGGAGACGCGATCCAGGGATAGCGTTCCAATGTACTCGAATACCTCCTTAATATTCTTCCCGGAGAGTGCGGAGGTGTAGAAGCACTTCATCCCGAGCTTGGCAGCCAGCTGCTCCACCTCGTCACGTGTTACCGTGGCGCTTGATTCCTTGTCATGCTTGTTTGCCAAGATCACCCCGGGGATGGGTTCCTTGATGAACCTGCCAATATCCGCGTTCCAATCCTTCATGTTCTTGAAGGATTCCTTGGACGTGATGTCGAATACCAGGATCTTCATGTTTGCTCCCATGTAGAAATGCTTTCGCATTCTTTCAAACTTTGACTGCCCTGCGATATCCCAAATGATGTATTCGAAGGTTTTATCTTCCACCTGAACGAGTTTCTCGCTCAAGCTGACGCCCATGGTCGCCACGTAGGTTTTCTTGAAGGCATTATTCGTGTATCGTAACACGATGGATGTCTTTCCCACGCCGGGATCCCCCACCACGATCACCTTCCTGCCGATGGGATGTAGTTCCTTGCCTACCGGTGCATTTTCCTCCCGAGCAACGGGAAATGCACTTCCCGCCTTCAATTCGGAATCTTGCAACTCCCGAAGCAAGTGATCGAGCTCTCCCGATAGGGAAGACAGGGTTTCTGGAAGTGCATCCGTGAAATTGGTATCATTGCGGCGGGATTCCACCGATTCCTGCATCCTGTTAAAGAAAGGCGTGAAATTGTCGATGTACTTGTAAAAAATGCCATCATGGGCGTGCTTGAACAACACGGTGAGGGTATCAAATCGTTTTCGACCCCTGGCGTTTTCATCCATGAAGACCATGCAATTTACCAATCCTTTCAAATCATGTGGTGCGAATGAAAGAATCTCCAAGTCATTTGATGCAAGGTTCCCATCGACTGAAAGCAGGTTCAAGGTCTTCTTGCTCACGATATTCGTTACTTGTCGTGGTATATTGCGGGGCAGGGTTGAAAGGGGGATGGGACCCCGCTTCTCGTCATACGTGGAGTACACGATCCCTTGAATGAATGGGTTCAAGCCATGCATGATCCTTACCGTATTAGGTGATCCAGCTCTAAAAAGGTCTCTTCCATCCCCCATCCCCGGGGAAATTCGATGGGCATGCACCGGTTGGATTCACTGGTGTGAAGGCACCAGGCGGCAGGATGGTTCAGAGCAGTTTCCCGAGTATGTTGGTGGTTTTTTCAAGCAGCAAGAAGAAGGTATCCTTCCTGAATTCCTTTTCAAGGCTCGTGAGGCTCACGTCGAATTGGAGCATGAGCTTCATGGTATCGAAGATGTAATCGGATATGTCTTGCCTGATCTTGCTGACCAGTTCCCGGGGGGCATCGACCGTGGATGCGATGGTATCGAACTTGTGGGCAAGGATGTAAAAATTAGCCGAGGCGGCGAGCTGACGCTTTATCTCCATGATCTTCCTGACATGCTCCAGGCATTGTTGCTTTCCCCCTGAATCAAGCCAGCAAGATACGTCGAAGATGAAAAATAAGATATCGGCGCCATTGAATAGCATTTCCTTTTGCGGCCCGAGCCAATCATTTATCTGCTGCCCTGCAGAATCAATGAGAGCTAGTTTCATCGGGATTCGTTCCCTTTCCCCTGCGTTGGCGGGTTCGACGGGATAGGTGTACACGTATTCATATTCCTTGAACTTCATGCCAATGGTGGCAGGTTCCGAGGTTGCAAGAAGCGTGTCCGCGGGTGTTGCTTCGAAAAAAAACTTTCTAATTGAGGTTTTCCCAGCAGCCGCGGGGCCGATAAACACTATTTTTTTTACCATGTTGATGAGTCTCCAGCCCTTATCTTGGTGGGAGTTCAATCGCGGGTGATTTAAAGTTTGCGAATCAGAGCAGGTGGGTGAACAACCCGGTGACCAGTTCCAGGAGCGTGAAAAAGCAATCCTTGGCGTGATCACCCTTGATGCTGGTCATGAAAAAACGGGGAACCACCACTTGCCCCAAGCCGTTGAACGCGCGTTCCAGCATGATTTCCTTTATTTCACCACGTATCTTTTCGAGGTTCGGTTCATTCAACCCGATCTTGTCGATCTTGTGGCAAAAAATGCACACCTGGGCATCGGGTGCCAATTCAACGATGACGCGGAGGATGCGGGTGAACAAATCGAGCACATATTCCCTGCGTTCCTTCTTGAACCAATCCCCGATATCAAACACGAAGAAGACGATATCGGCACTTGGAAAGGCACGTTCCCTTTGCTCTTCCAGTAACCTATTGATTTCCTGCCCAGAGGTGTCCACGATTGCTAGCTTGATCGGAATATCTTCCTTCTCGGGTACCGACAAGTTGTCGAACATGTACGAGTAGAGGTAATCGTGCACGTGGAATTTCATGGCTTTCGTGGGAGGTTCCGATTCAGCCAGCAATTTTTCCGAAGGAACCGCATCGAAGAAAAACTTGCGGAGGGATGTTTTTCCCGCTGCAGGTGGTCCGATGAAAAGCAATTTCCTGCTTCGCATGTTTTCTCGCATGAAATCCATGATGATGCACCGTGAAACCGTGGAACGGGTGACCACGTGGCACCGGTATCCCGCACCATGTACTATATCACCACCCGGGTTTATTAATGCGGAGGTTTCGGTGCATCATCAATCGTGTTGCAGGCGGGCACTGTCATGCCCCGGCACGGGAGCACCTCCCATTCATATAAGCTCCACCATGATGATGTATCATGGTTGCATCACGGGTCGGTGCCGGCAAGAAGCAGGACGTGGAGGAAAAGTGGGAGGAAATTGGCTTTCACAAGCCATTGGGCCAGTTTTGGTGGAATTACCTGCTCACGATCATCATGGCATTGGCGTCGCTGATCTTCACCAGCGTGCTCATCCCCAATTTCATCCTGCCGTTCCCGGAAACCTTCGGGTATTATAGCGTGGCGACCGCCTTCTTCACCTTGCTGTTCACCATCCTGAACAACGGCACGAGCGATGTCGTGACCCGGTACATCAGCGAGCATGCAGTTGACAATCCCCGCAAGACCTTGGAATACATCCGGTTCTTCATCTGGTTCCAGATGATCACTGGTCTCGTGCAGGTGACTGGCATTGCCCTGTTTTCCCTGTACCTGATGCCGGATAATTTATCATACATGAAATGGGTATTCATCATCTATTCCACCATCCAGTTCCCCGGGATGCTCACCGTGTACCAGGGCTGCTTGAATGGTTTCCAGCGATTCGACAAGTCCAACATGTTGCAAATCTTCCAGACTGCGTTGATCCAGCCCTTGGTGTTGATCGGGTGCGTGCTGGTGTTCAAGAATTTGGGGGCGATGTATCCCGGTTACGGGGAAATGATGGGTTCCCTGATAGGCTACGTGATTGGCAATTACCTGGATGATTTCATCACGTTCAGCATATCAGCCAAGATGTTCGCACCCGTCTTGAAAAAGATCGGGTATTCCCTGAGGGATACGCTGATCCCGAGGGTATCCATGGATGTCGTGAAGAATGCGCTTTTCTTCGGGACCAAGATGATGGTGACTGGCATGCTGTACCAGCTCGTTCATTTCTTCGTCAATATCATGATCATCAACTGGGTGCCACAGTACGGGACCATTCTCGGGATTTATGGCATCGCCAAGAGCATTTGCGATATTACCCTCATGCAATTACCC
>WJJB01000403.1 GCA_014729935.1 Candidatus Bathyarchaeota archaeon
GCCATGGATCAAGTGCAAGGGATGATCTCGAGCTCTCGGATGAATGCTGCGGTAACATTTTTTAGGTGACACCTTCATTAAATCCATGCATCTTCAAGAGTGATGCAGGTGAGGAAGCAATGACAGATTGGAAGGCATTATTCGAGGAACTATCGAAAACACCCACTGGAACAATAGAGTTCATCATCAGGGGAGTCATCTTGGCAGAAACCGACAAGGATCTTGCAGATCAAGTCTTGGCTTTTGCATTTCCCAAGGGAGATAACACGGAAGACCAATCGTCCATTTCGGGTTATCGATTGCGAAAGAAGGGGAATGGATATTACATGGGGCAATTCGCGAAGGACAAGAATATCATCAGGTCCTATGGTGGTGCAAGCTACAAGAATGGATACTCGTTCGATCCAGATAATATCAAAATCACCGTGACCAAGGAGGATATCGGAGAAAAGGAAGCCAAGATCTTCATCAAGAGCGGTGGCAAGGATAATCCCACCCCGGTAAAACTCAAGAAAAACAAGCATGGCCAGTGGAAGTTATTTACGGGATTCTCAAGTATGGCCACAGGTGTTCGGAAGATCAAGGATGAGGGTGACTTTTAATCTTCCCGTTCTGCTTTTTTTTATGCAAAGGTTCCAATCGCGCATTTCTTTGAGTTCCAGCATCCCCGGGTGAGATATATTAACTATATTATGTATATATAGAAAATGTTTAAATCGACGAGAATACAGGCTTATATATATATTTCTTGTCTGGGAATCAAAAATGGAATTTAGGAAAATTCAGAAAACAGGAGGCTCTTCATACATTGTTAGTCTTCCTAAGCCGTGGGCGGATGAACACGGTCTTCGCGAGAAAATGAAAGTTGGCATCATTACAAGGAATGATGGGACGCTGGTCGTCATTCCCAAGATAAGTTCCGAGATTAATCAAAAGCATAAAACAATTAATGTTGATAATATTGGGGAAAACGAGTCTTTACTATTCCGTCTGCTGGTTGCGTCCTACTTTCAAGGATACGGTATCATCAAGGTGAAATCCGAGAATCGATTGGAACCCGACGTGCGTGAACTAGTTAAAAATTTCAAGAATGATGGTATTGGCCTTGAAATCATGGAAGAAACTCCCAATTCCTTGACCATCAAGGATTTATTGAATCCTGCCGAGGTAAAATTCAAGCAATGGCTTGAACGCATCTCTCAGCTTGTCGTGACGCAAATAAGGGAAGCACTTCTCTCCATTCAAAAAAGGGATGTCGATATTGCCAATGAAGTAATTACTCGTGACAGGGAGGTTAACCGGATAAATTGGCTTATGTCTCGACAGCACAAGATTGTAACCACGAATGTTTTTCTCACCGATCGATTCGAAATGAACAAAGAATACGTCGCAGATTATTCGTGGATGAGTAGGATCATCGAACGAGTCGGCGACCATGCCGTGAAGATTGCACAGTATAATAAAACCATGATGGAGGAGGAATTGGATAAAAGCATCGTGGAAACCGTGGTTTCCGTGGGGAAAACGGCCATCAATCTCTTTCAAGCAAGTATAGATACATTCTTCGATAACAATATCACCGAAGCTAATGAGAATATAGAGAGAGTTATTCCATTCTTGGATCACTGCAAGGAGATAGAGAATATTGCATATACCCAAGAGGGTGTAGTTGCCCTTTCTCTTGCCTACGTTAGCGAGAGCATCAGGCGCATTGGCGAGTATAGCGCGGATCTTGCCGAGTATGTTATAAACTTTTTAATCGAAGAGCCAAAAGATAAACAGTCATGATCGAGATTATACCTGCTATCGACCTCCGGGAGGGAAAGTGCGTCAGGCTATTCAAGGGAGCAATTGGAACGGAAACTTGTTACTATGAAAATCCGGTTGATGCATTGACTCATTGGAAAGATGCAGGTGCAACGCGAATACATATTGTAGATCTAGATGCTGCCACGGGTATTGGAAGCAATAAAGATATCATTGAACGTCTCGTGTCTTTTGCTGGGAAGGACATATCCATTCAGGTGGGGGGCGGTATCCGGGATGAAAGCATTGCTAATGCCTATATCGATATTGGCGTTTCGAAGATCGTGATAGGTACTGCAGCAGTTCAAGACCCCCGTTTGATAGAAAAGCTTTCGAGGAGGCATGGGTCAGGTAAGATCATCGTTGCCTTGGATCACAAGGATGGGATGGTTCAAGTAAAAGGATGGACCGAGGATAGCGGGAAGAATGTGTACGATATGGCGAGATCCATGGAAAATCATGGTGCTGGTGCAATATTATTCTCTTCGGTAGAAGCAGATGGGGCTTTCACGGGTCCTGATTTGAAGGGAACGAGAATCATGGTTAACACTATATCCATTCCAGTTATCGCTGCTGGGGGCGTGCGTAATTTAGGGGACGTGGCTAGCTTGAATGATGCCGGTGCGGCTGGAGTGATCATCGGAAAGGCACTATACGAGGGCAAGATCGATCTACCCAGTGCCTTTCGCCTCTTCTCACCTGGGACGAAGAAAAAGTGATAAATTGCTTGAATTGTTTTCAGATTCACGAAGGTCCTGCTTTGATCGATTATTCATCCGTGGACCAACGAGGAAACCACGTCCTTCAGTTTAGTTAGAAGTGGGCAGTTCACGTTTTCCCTTGATAGTTTCTTGTTTTGTAACCACGGTATCACGGATGTTTTGATCAAATTAGCCGCCCTCACCTCGATATTGAAGATAATGATGGTGATGAAAATGAACTCGGGAAGCATGAGAAGGGAAACATTAAACACGAACAGGAAACTTGGTATTAGGAATGGAGTTACGATGTACGCTATCCAAAGCAGTGGGAAGCTTATCATATTGAGCAGGTTGATCGATTGTAATGTTATTGCCTTGAGGCGGTCATGATTCTTGAAAACCATCTTGGATATAACTGACCTGTCGCCCAGTAGATGCTCAAGTACAACCAGTGTCGAAGAGGCTGCTAGAATTGGAATGAAATGCCTTTTCTCCCCCGACATGGCTAGTGCATGCCAGCAATTACAAAGCCATGTAACCGTTAAGATATCAAGCAGGCATTTCCAACCTTTCTTGCAGGCCTTCCTCCGGCTTTTATTCATCATTCATGCTCACCTTCAAGGATGGTCGAGATGGAAATTGCCACGTTCTCATGAGTTTCATTGATATCACTTGGGAATAGCTTTACTTGGTTTTGCAGGTACGCGTCCATCTCGCTATCTTCCAAGGGGCTAAAATGGCTCCCAACCGGCCCTGGGGGTGAAACAAGGGAAGTTTTCACCGTATCTCCCCAGGCCATGAGGAACCGGGTGGCAGCACCTTCCCCGTTCCGTTGCATCTTGATGCACATCCCACCATCGACATTATACGGCCCTAGGTTTAAAAATTCCAGGAATCCCTGTCCCTGGTACAAGAGATGCTTCAATATCAACGGGTTCCAAGAAGACCATTTCCACGTTCCAGGGTCATTCCCGAGAATAGTTGCCACGTGGGTCATTGCATCTTGATAGGTGGACAGGATAATATCATCCACGGTTTCGCACGATGGCGTGTCACGGTTATCAAATAGTGCTTGCAAGATCGGTGAATGCGAAGCCTCAAGGGTGATATTTAAAAGCAACTCGGGATGAAGCATGTACTGGCAGGTGGCTGTGAATTCGTCCGTGCCAACGTTTTCTTGAGAGATACCGAGCTCGTCGCCCAGGATAGCAATACCATACCGTTCCAAGAATGCTTGGTACACGACCGAGCCAATTGAATCTGCCTCGTAAAGGTAATTCCATTCAACGAGGTGATTCAGGCATTTTTCGAGAAAATCATTCCCAATAACATGGTTAGAAAGAACATCCGTCAATTCGGGAACGAGCAAGGGTGCCCAGTAATCGAGGAGGTCCCCCTGCATGGAATTCATGGCTTCCAAGGAAATATTACCACCATGATTCAGGAGGTCCCGGATTCTATTCGCCCGGTATGCATTGCCATGCGCCGGTGCTAGATATGGTAGCTCCACGTTATCCATTGGAAAATCTGGCTTGGTATTGGCTGCATACACGATTCCAGAAGCAGGATTCACGCACCGTGGTATTTCCTCTTGATGGTTCCACCGGATCCAATCATCACCAGGATCACTCCCGTTTAGGGGAATCACGCCTTGGACCTCCTCATTTTTCCTGATCGGTATCCTACCAGTCCCGAGGTATCCAATATTGCCGTTCTTGGTGGCAATTAGCAAGCATAGTGGGAAATCATCCCACCCGTTTCCCGGATCCATCGCGCTCGTGATATCACTTATCTCGCTGGCCATTAGTAGGTCAAACAATCCATTCAACATGCAGGATCCATTATTATCGGGCCTTGTATCAATCATGGCAGTCCACCTGTAGGAGACTTGATACCCGAAGATATCGAGCAGGACACCATGTCCGGGGATTTTTTTCACGGTTTTCGCGTGCATTTTTCCCCCAGGGAGTTTCATGTGGATTTCCTCCTCAAGGATGGGATGATAGCTCCCATCATACAAGTAATAACTACCAGTAGCATCGATGGATTCGAACCATGTATCACCGCAATCATAGAATGGAGCGGTGATTCCCCACGAGATATCATCGTTCCTCCCAACTATTATTCCAGGGATCAAGGGAAATTGAGCCCCTATCAAGGTCATTCCCTCATTCACGCATGAAAGATACCAACTTTTCATGATTCCTGGATTCCCTATTGCTAAATGTGGATCACTTGCAAGCATTGTGCCACCTGTTGAAGTGCGGGAACCTGCGACTGCCCAACAATTCGATCCACGGTTTTTTCCAGCAATGGGGTCGATCATGGGTTTTAAAACACGTGGAAGGTTCAATGATTCACTTGTTATGGAAGATGAAGAATGCTCACCAAGAAAGTGCAAGTAAGATGCATGAGATTCATTTATTTCATATTCTCCATCCACCTTCAAGAAACCAGTGATGGCATTGAAGCCGTCGAATCCCATACCATGAACGAGTCTAGCCATCAAGATATTCAACCCATGATTGCCGGTGAATTGGAAACCAAAGTACAGCAGGACGGCCATGACATCTTGTACCGTGAACTTGTCCGGCATGTACGATAATGGCAATCCCGTGAGTTTTAAGAGGTCATATTCCATGGGGAGTGCTTCAAGGCGATTCTCGATGTACCAATTCAATCCATCAACGTACCTCTGGCAGAGATGCAAGATCTCAGGGCGGGTTCTCGAGATGGAAGCATTCGCAATGACAGGTATCCCGATGGCATGTATGAAGAAATCGCTTTCCAGTTGATCTGCACCGAGAATGGAAGATAGAGATCCAGTGGCTACTTTTCGCAGCATGTCACATTGAAATAACCTATCCTTGGCTTCTACATACCCCTGCGCAAAAAAAAGGTCATCAAGGGTGCGAGCCTCGATAATTGGAACGCCATCACCATCCCGGTATATCAACACAGTTTGGTTCATTCTTGCGTTCAAGATTTCCAAACCCCCTTGATATTGCTGCTTGGTGTATAGCTTCCATGATAAAGTACCTCCCAGAAGGAAATTTGTTATTATGATGGCAACGAGTGAGATCTTCTTATAAAAGGCAAGATTCAATCGTGACCGTGCATCACGTGCTTGTTTTTCGACCATGATCTGTCCATGTAATATCCTATTTATTGCTTTAAATGCCGAAGAAATCACATGAATCTCACTGAATCAACACTTAATAGGCCGTGGTGGATATGGAATCCATGAAGCGAACATACATCATCTCGGTGGTGTTACTCATGGGTGGGGCGATTTCCAGCGTGTTCTCCCTAACCTTTCATGTAGGTTGGTTATTCAGGGGGTTATATATGGAAGATATTTACCTTCTGCTCATTGCAGGGATCATAATACCGGTAGCACTTGTCATGGTGGCTAGCATCAATGAAAAAACAAGACTTTCGGTACTCGCCGCAGCAATTGGGATTCTCATTGCATCCTTGTATTTCATTTACTCCGAGGCTCCTAATCCCTTGATGCCATCAAGCCTCCGGTTAAGCCGCAGTGCTATGTTCTTCCTCTTCCTTGGGATCGGCATGGCCGTCCTTTTGGGAAGTCTTTCCATGGTGGAGGCAAGCCGGTTGAAGCAAGGAACAAGATATTGGATGCCATGTTTATTCGCGGGGTTTTCATTAGCAGGCTTATTCACGGCATTGAATAGTGCCGTTGGCGCATTCGGATGGCTGTACACGTCCTTGCTTTCGGTGGTAATAGTTGCATCCGCTGGATTGATATACATCATAATCTATCCTGGCAGGAAAGGAAATGCCATTTCTGAATACACTTCCCAAAAGCACATGGCTCCCGTGGCAATAATGGACAAGCTAAAGGGAAGCAAGCTCGCCATTTTCTGCATCTTGTCGTTCTTTAACATGGGGTTGGTAATCGGTTTGAGCGGCTTGAATTTGGTAGACACAGCCTACTCTGGTGTCACCTGGTTATTATTTGCCAGCCTGGTTCCAGGACTCCTTGTTGGTTTCCTGCTTGGCTTGGGTTTTTCCGGACCGTTCTCTCACGAAAAGAGGTTAGCATCAATCAAGGTACAAGTCTCGCAATATTTCTTGATTGTCGTGTTACTAATACACGTTTCATTGATGTTTTCATTCTTCACGCTTGAATTGCTGAAACCAGGCTACCATGGCACGATTACATCACAAATAGTCGGTGGTATCATTTTCGGATTCATGCTATCCACGAGCCACCAGGTCATATTGCAACAACATCCCCCGAAGGCTAATCCCCTATACCATGCATTCCTGCATACTTGGTTCTTCATCATTATCGTCCTGGGTAACTATTTGAAAGGAATACCCATGAAAGAAGGACAATTCGAATCATTATCTGGTGATTATTTACCATACATCATGTTGGTGGAGGTGATCCTTGCTGGGCTCGTTTTACTCCTCGCCAGCGTGTCATATCTTAAAGGTGTCAAGAAATCAGCCGTGATTACTACAGAAAGCACCTTGGAGGCGAGATCATGAATCGGAAATCTTGCAAGATGGCTATCATTTGGGTTATCTTGTTTTCCTCGTTGATTGGTTTCATGCCGGTAACGGCATCGAGTCGTGGGAACACGATTGAAACGGCCCAAGCCAGTTTGGACATGACGGGTGCGATTGAGATCAAGGATCCCTTTGGAGCATGCCATGCCGATAGTTATGACATCATGGAAGAACTTGGCGTGAAGATGAACCGAAAGGACATCTCTTGGAGTAGCATCGAGCAAGGAGATGACAATTGGCAATGGAATGCATGGGATAACCGAATATCGGAATTAAAATCCAGGAACATGACGGTTCTTCCCATCTTGGATTACGGGAATTTAGCGGTGCAGACCGGCACCGATCACGGCAACAGGATCCACACCGAACATGACATGCAAGAATGGATGGAGTATGTTAACGAGTGCGTGGAGAGATATTATGTCAATGATAGTAACTATGTTGACAACTGGGAGATATGGAACGAAGCTAACTTGGGAGAATTTAATGCCAGCGAAGGCTTTTGGACGGGCACGGACGAGGAATTCTTCGAGCTACAGCGTCGTACCGCCCAAAATCTTTCCGTCCAATATCCCGGGTTGAATATCTTATCCAACGGAATTTCTGGCCATGATCCCATATACTTGGGCGCGATGTTTGCCCGTGGTGCGATGGAACACGTGGACACGCTGGCTTTCCACCCGTATTCTGGTTCCAGTTACGACACCCTCCCCGTCAAGATAGATGCCGTGAAGCAAGTGTGCAAGGAACATGGTTTCAATGGTTCCTTGTGGATAACAGAAGTCGGAATGTCCACCCAGTTCAATCCTGATGAGCCTGGATTCAAGACGGAATACAAGCGAGTCTTGGAACTGCAAGCAACATTGGTACCGAAAGTATACGCTCACGCTCTAGCCGAGGGCATTGAAACAATCGTGTGGTATTGCCTTGGTGATGGTCATAATTTCACATGGGGGGAACATAACTTTGGATTGATCTTTCACGAAAGCAACGTGCACAAGCCAGAACCATATGATGGTGATGTTTTAAAACCCTCGGGATACGCGTACAAGGCATTAGCCCATAATCTTAATTGGAGCACTTACATTCCCAGGGGCGTGAAGCTTGCAAGATCCTTGCCATCAACCAGTAAAATAGAAAGATTTTATTTCACGACATCTTCAGGTGATATCGTGCTTATCTTGTGGAACGAGAATGACGATGCCAATCAGGTGGAATTCAAGGTTGAAGCCGATGGGATTACCGTGTTTGGGCCGCCTTCCTACAAGGAAGGAATTGCCAAGAATTACCATGCAACCACCATGGATGGAATGGTATCCATTCAAGCAACCATAGATCTATCACCGACCATTTTCCTCATTGATGTTCCCGAAGGAGTGGCTCCATCCCCCGTTCTCATTCAATCCACCTTCATGGTTATTGATGCAACCTTTCTCTTCATCCTTCCATTCCTCGGGATTGCTTCGGTGCTTATTGGTTGCTGGAAGGTGTTCCAAGCATTCAAGCACGGCACTCGTTGAAGTATCGACTCGATAACGTGAGCCTTGTTTTTTTTACCTTGGCACATCATCATTGGTTCCAGAATTCCTGTGATTCTCTTAATATTTAAGTAGGTCAAGGATGAAAAATCAAGTATGAAAGGAAGAAACCTGATAGGATTGACCATCCTACCTGCGACTGCCCTGTCATCATTTTTCATCGTATCAAACATGACAGGATTCTTGCTCGAAAAAACGGAAGATGCAGGATACATTTCCTTGGCACTTGCAGGATTATTGTACCCTCTGGGGATGCTTTTTATTGCAAATCTCAACGAACGTGCCAAGCTTGCAGTAATAACCATAACCGCAAGCATGGCTGTGGTTTCATCCTATTTCGTGATGCTTGGCGTTCCTAATTTTAGGATCCCCGCCTTCGAGGTGGATCTTACCACGTTAACTATGTATTTCCTTTCCATGGCATCTTCGATGGCTCTTGCTGTCATTTCAATCTCTGATCTTCTTTCCAAGGCAAGAGGCTTGGAAGAAAGAGTTACCGTATTCTCAGTTACTTTCCTTGCCGCAGGGGGCATTACTGCAATTGGGATAAGTTTTGGGTCTTTTGGATGGTTGATACCCATCATGTTTTCCGATTATCTTGTACCGGGGGGATTGCTTGTTCACGTAATTCTGCGGTACAGCATAAAGCTCGATTATCCTGATATTGAAACAATTCATGAGCCTGCACGAATCAAGGAATACTGGATCAAGGAGCGGAATAAAGCCTTCAAGCTCACCGTGTATACCATCATCTCCAGCCTGCAGATAGCGTTATTGCTCGGGGTGAATGGGCTGGCGTTAGATCCAGAGGTGTATTACGGGGATACCTGGTTATTGTGGTTATTCATTGGTGCTGGGTGCCTGATAACCGGAATGCTTGTAGTTCCCCGACTATTCAAAAATCACGAGGAAGAGTTTTCCAAGGAAAAAATTATTAAATCAAATATTTCATGGTTGATGATATCGATCCTTCAGTCAAGTTTTTTCTTCGTCCTTGTAACATTGAATTTAAATATTCCAACCTACCATGGGAGTATTGTAGCATTCATCGTGGATGGAGCAGTGCTTGGGTTCATGTTGATGGTGTTCTGGCATATTATCATGGTGCAACATCCCCCGAAGAGCATGAGGTTGTTTTTAATGCTCATGTCGTTCTTCCTGTGCATTTCGTTCATTGCAGGCACCTATCTCAAGAGCTTATCAAGCGTGAGCTTGTCCGATTTCGAGGAAATCATGAATTACGCGATCTATCTATACCTGGCATTCGTCGTTGCACTTGCCATCTTGGTCATTGCTTTTCTTGTGACAATCAAGAAACACGGGAAGAATGGCGCGTCAAGAACCGTTACATCCAAGGTTTCGATGTGAAAAACCATCCCCTGTTGAACTAAATGGTGTGGCTTTCTGCTGGAAGGTGGCTCAAGATCAACTCATTTTTCACAAATTCTATGAGGAAAGATTTTCCCCGCACATGGGGCATTCCCCCCATGCTTTTTGGCAGGTATAGCCGCAAGATGGACAATTCACCAATTCACCCTCATTGGGTACATAATAACTATCCACGGATGATTTTAGAGGGCCCGGTGCGACTGCTCCCGTTGCCGTGTTCGCCATTTCTGACCCGCTAAGCCGATACCCGCAGTATCCACAAAACCGGGCGTTGGCAGGAAGGGGTTCATTGCATTGAGGGCACAGTAATAGATTGCCACCAGCAGAGTCTGGGGTTTGGATTGCCAAGTCCCCCTCAACCCCAATGACAGCATTGCATCCATAACACACCCCGGCATTTCCACCACGCGTCACGTGTTTGTCAAAACACATTCCATGGTACAGTGAATTGCACACCGGACATTTGAATACCATGATCCCCCTTGTTCCCTCAAAAAAATGCCAGTTTTCTGGAGTGATGCCAGGAGTGCTTTTGCCTGTTGCCTCGCAATACTTGCAGTAATTGGTACCATGGGGAAGCTCTTCAATTGATTTTTTTGGAATGACCATTTGTTTCCGCGTGTTAGTTCTTTTTCCCTTTACATTTAACACGGTGATGGCCGTTTCCAATCCTTTCGTGAGGGGAGTGCCGTTCTGTGCCTTTAAATTTCTCACGACATCTTCCAATTTTTCCTTATTATATGGCATCGGATTCATCAATACGCCCACTTTACGTGAATCGTGGGTGCCGAACGCGACCACTGCCACCCTGTCTCTTGGATCGATGCTTAACTTCTCCTTCGAAAATTTCATGACGGCTTCCTTCAACGCGTTTATCTTCTTTTCCGAGGAACCCTTGTATTTCTCGCTCATCGACCCGCTCACGTCCAGACAAAGGACTATATCTTCCACCTTTTGCGCATGTTTTTTCTTGGAAAGGTGAACGAAATCCTTGATGAAATTGCTTAAGGTTGATGGCATGATGTAATCGCCATTAGTTTTCTTGGCGATCTCCTCTAATGTATTGCGTCCTTTCTCGTTTTGGGAAAGGAGTGCCACGACATCAATGATGATTCCTTGTTGTGAGGCGTGTTGAAGCGGTTCACGCCATTTATTCCTTGAATCAGCTTCACCATCCGAAAGAAGCAGGATTCTAGGGATGAAAAAGTTATCATATACCGTCATAAGCATCGACTTTGACAACACCACGCATGTTCCGGTTATTCGAGTCCCCTGACCGCGCGGTATTCCTTGGATGGAATAAACCATTTCAAGTTTTTTAAATTTTGGCGGGGAATATAAAAATGGTGGGATGACCGTGCTTAATATTTAATCATCACGGTCTTGATTTCCCATTTCCCGAATGCTAGTGGAATCTCTCCAGCGTCTATATCTAACGGGATCTCCCGTTCAACCCGCTCGAGCAAATCTGTCTCGAAGACTCCCTTGACTTTTTCGAGAATTTCCCGTGGAATTGACAGGACTGTTTTTCCCGCATTACCCGTGTATTCGACCATCCTGATGATGAGCGTGCTTGGGTTCACCTTGCCGCGTTTCACGCTTTTTATAAGCATGTTGGGATTTGATGATTCAAGCAACCGCCTCCTCTCACCAGGGAGCTTGCAAATGCCATCCATGATAATTGGGTTGAAATTGAACCGGTCTGCCACCTGCTTCACTTTGGTGGAGGGTTCTCCATTTTTTGCAGTGCGTGTCTTTCCTTGATGCGGGAAAATTCCATAAAAGGTCCTGTGTGGACCCATGTCCGTGTGTTGGGGCGGTTTCGTTCCATACTTTTTTAGATTCATGGCACGCTCCTTATGCACCCAAGCTTGAGCTGCTGCCGTTGGATAATTGGCGCTCTTGAGCACGGTTAGCCTGAAATTACCTGGATCCCCGAGAGTGTCAAATGCATACTTCCCATTATTAAGAAATGCAATCCCCCATTCACCGTTTGCTGATTGAATGTCACTGAACTTGTGTTGGATCTTCTCCCATCTTGCCTTGTCTGCTGGAGTCTCTGGCTGTGTTTTCCGGGTGATGATGCAATATTGATTATCCGATTCGACCATTTGTGATTCCGTGGCGGTATGGAAGGCAATCTTGACCAATGTGGTTGGTTCCTTCCAATCTGTAATGAACTCGCAGTAAATAACGGGAATATGGCGAAACAGGGCAATCTTTTGAGTGATTGGTTGTGGCCCGAACTGTTTTTTCACGGTAATCTCGGAGAAAACCGGCCCGTGAGCACTAACTTCGATGGTCACGTCATCGTCCTGCGCATAATCCCGCGGGAGGACGTTGTATTCTGGGATGCGGGTGTTGCGTATGTTCCAAGCTTGGTCCCCGGGATGGTCGTCAATGAAGGCGAGTGGCACGTTGGAAGGGGCCTTAAGGATGTTCCCTTTCGATGGAACCATCTCCGATGTTATCTTTTCAATGGCTCCCGTGACTGGATCGAGTTCCACTCTCGTGATCTCACTCTCGATGCAAGGCGTGTCCTCGATGGAGATATCAATTTGATGTTCGAATGCTTTTTCAATGGCATCCATGTCTTGGAACGAGATCTTGATTTCCTGCAGGGAAATGCCATCAAGGGGAACAACTGTCCACCAACCAGCAGGTTTCGCTTCTAACCATTCGGCAGGTTCCGGGCCAACAGGTTGGAGAGGGAAGGTGCCATCACCCACGCGCCCGATGGCACGGGGGGGTTTTCTTTTTACATCGAGCTGCGTGGTTTCCTTAATGTTCTTCACGGCGTGAACAGGAATGAATATCCTTGTAGGACCTGCAGAATCTGTTGGATTAAATACGGTGATACCACCAGGTGAGACTTGGAATCCATCTTTGACCCTATCAACTGATTCATCAAGCCATTCATCACAATACTCCCAATCCTCGTATAAATCATCATAGGCTTCAGGTATGCTGCTCCCGGGTAGGGCATCGTGGAATTGGTTTTTCATAATTCTCTTCCAAGTCTTATCCAATAATTCCCTTGGATATCCGGGGGGATTTTCCAACAACACGGTAACCAAGGTGCATAGCATTTCCACCGATATCGACTTGCATTCCAACCGGCGATTGTTCCGTTTTACCCGGGAATGGGTGGTGAAGGTTCCCCTATGATATTCAAGGTATAACTCATCATTCCACGTGGGAAATCTATCCTTCCATTTTTCCAGTTTCGTGAACAATTCCTTTGCCGTTCCAATGTGCACGGCACCATGTTTTTGAAGTTCGAGTGCCTCGCACACTTCTTGGCTGGTTGGGCCATGGCCGCCATCACCCTTGCCATACCAGTACCCGATGCTCTTGTGGAACTCATCATCCTCCACGAAATCAACAATATCGTCGTAGTTCCTGGTGTAATCCCCAATGTATTGTTTACCTTCCATGATTGGATGCCGCCCTATCTCGTACAGCCAGAAATTGCGCAATGTGCCATCGCCGTGCTGGCTCTCATGGGTGATTATCTTCGTCCCATCGGGAGATTGCCATAGAAAATTAACGAACGGGAAGGTGGTGGTCCGGTTCCACGTTATTTTTGTCGTCCAAAAAAACTTCGCACCTGATTTTGCGAAGATCTGGGGTAAGTTCCACCCGTAACCGAAAGAGTCCATCATCCACGCGATATCTGGCATGACGCCGAATTTCTCCTTGAAATAATACATCCCGTGCAATCTCTGACGAACGAAAGCCTCACCGGAGGGCATCATGCAATCCGGTTCAACCCAGCATCCACCAACGATATTAAACGTACCAGCCTTGATTTGTGCTTTTATCCTGTCAAATAGATCGGGATAATCCTCCTCGATCCATTCAAACAATTGGGGTTGACTTTGGTGGAATGAATATTCTCCTTTTGCCCATTTTTCCGCCATCTCGCATGCCTTGTTAAACGTGACACGTGCTTTCTCCCTCGTTTGCTCGTACCGCCATGTCCAGCACACGTCTATATGACTGTGTCCTATCATGATGATATCAAGATCAGAGAGATTCAATCCCAAGTTTTTCTTATACCATTCGATGCGGCCATTCATGTATTTCTTGAAATCGGGTTCCTCGCGCTCCTCGGTGAACCAAATCTCGCGAACTTCTGCACCGTCTAGATCTGGTTCTTCTAGACCTGCCGGATCAAGACGTTCCATGCCCGAGTATTTTCCAATCTTGTACCTTGGTTTTGGGGGTGCCATAATGGGCACAAGTGATCGATCAATTAAGGATTTTTTTTAGCTACCTTGAATAATGCCATTCATGTAGCTTCAGCACTAATGAATGATGACAAGAAAAGAAATACCATCCGAATAAGCAAGATGATGGCATACTTGCTTCGACATGGTGCTGTAAAGGAAGGGATAACCATGGATAACCACGGTTGGATTGCCATCCATGATATGGTGGAATTCATCAACAGTAAATTTAAATTGATGACTACAATCGATGAGGTGAAATACATAGTTGCAAGCGATAACAAGCAACGCTATACCATCAAGAATGGAATGATCAGGGCTAACCAAGGACATTCTATACCCGTGGACCTCCAACTTGCCAGCCGTGAACCCCCTGACATCTTGTATCATGGCACCGCCCAACATTTCCTTGAATCTATCATGGAAACTGGCTTGCTCTCGATGAACCGCCATCATGTGCATTTGAGCAAGGACTTGGAAACTGCATTAGCTGTCGGGCGCCGACATGGATCCCCGGTTGTGATTGGCATTCACGCGAATAAGATGGCGAGACAGGGATTCACCTTCCACTTGAGTGATAATGGCGTGTGGTTGGTGAATACCGTGCCTGTCCGTTTCCTGTTTCTCCTGGATGATGAGTGAGATAACCAGTGCAAGTATAC
>WJJB01000404.1 GCA_014729935.1 Candidatus Bathyarchaeota archaeon
CTACGGTTCAGTTCGGGGCGGGTTTTCCTGCAAGGAATAAGCCCGCCCTGTTGCGTGTCCCGAATCCTTGCGGCAGGATACATTTATCGTAAATCTCGCAAAGATCGAGAAACTCCTCCTTGAGATGGTCATCTTGCTTGACCCGTGATAGCGTCGATTCATCACACAGGTAAGCCAGCGTACCCAAGCCCTTGCACTTGAATGACCTCCATTCCCTGCTCCTGTGCAAGATGTTCCAGTTCACCCGGGAGAAACGCTTTAAACTCTCCGAAATAATCTCGCGTGCATCCTTTACTCAATATTGGATTCTCCTCGTACTGATCTTCGTGCCAGCTGCCATTGGTAAACATTTCACGAACGGCATCGGTTATCTTGCCCGTCATTTCTATGCTTCCCCCGAACAATATGGCACCCAGCAAGCCCCGGTGTGACACGCACATGAGAACGACTTTCCTCGTGACGCGGCAGGATTCAGCGATAGCTTTCACATGGGCAGTCCCGCAGAACGAGATTTCACCGTCCATGTTGAGTACCAAGTCATAACCTCTAGTGGGAAGAGCTCCAAGATCGATAGCGTTGCCCTTGACAAATTCAATGGTGTCGATATCCGATTGCATTGCCTTTTTCGTGCAATGCGAAGCATTTCGTTGGATATATTTACATGGGTGACGTTGAACCCGCGTTTTGCCAATGGAATCGTGAATGCCCCTGTACCACCCCCAATCGTTAAGACCGTTTCGACATCACCGAGAAAATTTTCTATTTCCCTCCAGCGAAGTGTCTTATTCACCCGTTCGTCTTGTTATTCGAGTTCTTCCTTGGAGGCCTTCGCATCCCACCACGCTTCCTCCCGTTTGAAATCAACTTTCATGGAATTATCTTGCATTCGCTTGCTTAATAAGTGATATGGTAATCCAAGAAATGAAACCATTACTTTCCCGATTGATATAGGACCACATAGCGGGAGGGCTACAATGGCTCATGCATCGCATTTCTTCTTCCAATAGAGCATAAACATGATTAGGTAGATAACCATCCCACCTGAAAAACTGATGGATGAATCAGGGGAGCATTCAAATTCTTTGCATGAAGATGATGATGTATACATCACCATACATCACCACGAGAGATGCAATAGCATGGTTTATATTTTCAATGAATTCTTTGTGCTCAATGAATCTGGTATCACGTTGTTCAGCTATGCTTCTGATCCAGAAGACAAGGACATCGAGCTAATATCTGGATTCCTAACGGCATTGAATATGTTTGCGAAGACCGAGAAGGGAGAATCGATGAAATCTCTAACCTTGGAGCAGACCAATTTTATTTTCGAGCGAAGGGACAAGCTGATATATGTACTCAATTCCGAGATGGATGATGCAAAGAGATTACTCCACCATTTCTTGGATGACTTGATAGACAAGTTCCAGCAGCGATTCAGTGATGAGATCACGGCATTCGATGGCAACATTGCAGTGTTCGAGGAATTCACCGATATACTGCATAAGTGCATGAAAAAATTTGCGTTGAATATCCTGCAAAAACGCATGAAGGATATGGAGGAAAATGAATTTTCCCAGTCGATTTCAGTGATAATGAAAGAAACTGGTGAATTATTGTTCTCCAAGGCTAAACAGTATGTAGATAGCGAGCAACTCGCGTTTCTCGTTCCGCTATTGGTGAAGGGAGCACGATTGGCGGTCAAGAACCTGGTGGATCAAGACCTCGAGTGGATATTGGTCATCACATCGAAAAGACGGGTTCTCATGGTGCAACCAATGGCTTCCGTGTTCGTGATAGAGGAATTCAAGGTTGATTATGAGTTTCCGGAGCAATTTAATAAAAAAGCCAAGAAACTCGTCTCGGCATTCCATGATGATGATTTTCTCCCTGAAATACGTTACATCAAGGTATTTAGGGATAATGGAAAGGTGATTGATGAGTACGGGAGAGCATTGGGATATGAGACCACGATGACGGTGGATGCGACAATGGTGGTAAACGCGGGGAGGAATTTCACCCGGAAGTATTACAAGGTGAATTTGGCGGGTATTGCCATGGGGGATTCTGATAAAAGTACCCTGATCGTCCCGTTCAAGGATTTTTTTGCCATGGTTCGTGGTGACCAAGTGCACTTCAAGCGGTTTTCAACCATATTGCAATACATCGAGAGCATGACAGGATAGCATCATTTGATAATAGCTAGCTTTATTAATACATGACAACCCTCCTTCAACAAACATTCCACCTTGAACAGGAGGAACAATGGACCAAAGGTGGAACGGGTAGGTTGAAATTACATGGATTGGAAAAACATTTCAGGAATTTCTGGTATTATAACAGGCATACTGGGGCTCCTCGTCCCTTCAATTACGGGAGAGCTCATGTATGGGTATTTAATTGGCCCCATTGCCATCCTAATGGGATTGATTGCATTCAAGGTTAATAACTCCACTGGTGGGCTTTCAATCATGCTTGGTGTATCGTCCATCATCATCCCGATCATCATCATTAACGCGTCAGTCCCAAACATGGCAGAATATAACATCGTGCTGGCTGTCGTTGGATACTCATTTTCCTTGGCAAATCTTTTTATTGGTGTTTCCCGCATCAAGGATTTGAACAGCCTGAAACAGCAACTTGGCTTGGTGAAGATGCATAAATATTTCGGACGGGTGGAAGTTATCCTGTTCATGACCATCTCTGCCATTTGCGTTTTGTATCCCGTGATGATGTTGAGCCAGATGAATCCAGGTGCACTTTGGGATTTTTCAACTGCTCCCACGGTTTCCTGGCACAACGTGATTGGTGGTTTTCTCGCATTCAGCATATTCCTGGTGAAAATCATCCCTGCATACCATCTCAAGGATGCTATTTACAAGTATGGCCATATACTGGGTCCCATTGGATTCATCGCGTGGAGTCTAGGATATTGGACGAGCATGATCAATTTCTTTTACTTTGTCGTTCCTTCAAACCCCGGGTTTGCACCAGTAATCTGGCCGAATATCGGTTGGGCAGTTGGAACCTCGATAATTGTCGGGTTGTTACTCTACATGTATGCAAAGCAATACAACCTACGACTCGTGAAAGCGCCCATTAGCCCATCAACCCATGGCGTTGCCTTGATTCTGCATGGCATTTCCTTCGGGTATGAAAGTGCTGCCAAGGAATTGGTCGGTTCCCCAGTCCTATACAAGTACGTATATCCTTACACGTACAAGTCCTTGGATAAGCTCAACATCTTCCTCGGCGTGGATATGGAGGAACTCGATTCAATGACTTTAAACGATGCGATCGAATACTACATGGGAAAATGCGCAGAAATTGGTATGGCAGAAAAGATACAAGTTCGATTCAAGGATGCAAATACCTTTTCCGTGGAATCCATCAATTGTTCCACCGCAGTTGTGCGTTCCCGCATACCTGCCGGGGAAATCAAGGGTTCAATTTGCCCGTGGGCGTTACTTGCCGCATCACTCGTGAACAAGATTACAGGCAAGGAAGTAGAGATCGAGGCATCTGATTTCAACGAAATTGGGGCAAAAACAACGTGCATCATAAAGAAGAAGGAAGATTGAAACCGATCTTTTTTCCTGAATACTTTTTTTCTTGCTGTCCATGCGTCTATTATTCAATGTAGAGTCATAAAGAAAAATATCCCCTAACCTCGCCTTCATTAGATCTCCAGCCATTTTGAAAGAATTAATTAAATAAGGTGGGATTGCTATATGAACGGGAGGTAGATGAATGCCCAATTGGAAGTGAATGACAAGATCTCCATTATTCGCGAGAGTCTCATCGAGGAAATGGATATTGGTTTTGATTTCGTTGATGAATACATGGCTCGTTCCAGGAAGAAAGGTTTATGGGGTGCCATCATGAGCTCCTTGGAGAAATTCGTGTTTAGATATTTCGCGAGGGACAATGTTCGGACCAAGACAATCGCGCAAATAGATATCATTTTCCAAGCTGCGATGGAATTTAACCAAGGAACGCCCATGGAGGATCTTGGAAAGAAATACTTCCAAGAATATCTCGAAAATGACGAGACATACGAGCGGTGCCATAAGAATCACGAAAAGTTCCCCGTGATAGTCGAGAATATCAAGATAGGATTTGAATCCCGCATAAAGCAGACTGCCATCATGCTTGCAAAGGGAAATGGTAATTCGTATCCAGAATTGGTCGTAAGTACCTTTGATGACAAGGGAGAAGCTGCTTCGTTTTTAACCAAGGAATTGCAATGCGTGCGAAACGAGATTGATGTGTTAAACGAGGATCCAGCAATCCTCCGGGTTCCGGTTGCCAAAAAACGTATTTTGGAGATTATTGAAGAAGGGTACAGGTACGCTTGGAGAAGGCTATACGAGAACTTGGAAAAGTATTACACGGACGTGTTCTAGAAGCTAAAGGTAATATGATATCCAATATGGGGTAATTTGATGGTTGATCCCGTAGCTTTCGAAAGGAACAAGCGATTCGTGATAGAAGAGCTGGAGCAGCAACTGGAAAGCATGCTCAAGAAGGGGGAAAACTACATTAATCTGGAATTGAAAGGCCCCGGGAATGCCCTCATTCGACCCATCGTCCGGGGGTTTTATAACGTATTTGCCCGCCCTGATATCAATTCGGGAAGCAAGGGAAACATCAGGATTCTCATTTCAGCAGCTAGCGAAATCGTGCTTGATGATGACCACGATAAGGGAGAAATTATTGAAAAATATTTCCCTGATTACCTCAAGAATGATCAAACCACCAAGTTTTGCAAGAAAAATCACAGGAATTATCCTAAATTGGTGGAAAATACCAGGGCCCTCTTCGAAGCACAGTTGGATCCAATGGTGATCGCCCTCGAGTATGAAGGAAATGATGTCCGCAATTATGACGAACTCATGGTTCGGATTTTTAAAACTGTTAAAGAAGCAAAGCGCGTGTTAAGCAAGCAAATCCGGCACATGGAAATTGGCATAGAAATTCTCCAATCAGACCCATCCGTGCTTAATGTCCCAGCGGGGAGAAAGTTAATCATGCGCGTGCTGCAACGCGGGATTGTTGATACATCAGAAGAACTACTCGGCGATGTTGATGAAATCTTCAGGGTTTACGGCTGATAACCCATCCTTTCTCACCGGATCTTTCCCTGCAAGTTCATGATACGTTTCTCTATTTGCTGCACCCGCTTGTTATCCTTCTCGTAATTAAATACCCTTAGCAGCATTTCCTTGCAAAGGGTGTAGTTCTGGATGGCTTTCAGGTATTCCTTGTTTTTTTCGGCACTAACGGCGATTTTCATTGCATTATCATATTCTAATTGCCGGACTGAATTGAATAGCTCATCCATCTTCTTTTCTATCCTGTCTGCATCCTTCCTCAGTCCAAGGTTTTCTGCAATTATCTTTGCAAGCTTGTAATTATACATGGCATCATCGAAAATGCCAAAATCCCAAGATGATTGGGCAAGATTAACGTGTTTCTTGATCAGGTTCTTTCCCTCCCGCTCGGACGTGAACTCGAGTGACTTTTTGAGTGCCTCGACCTCCTTCTCATTATTCTCGTGGAAGGCAGCAAAAGCAAAATTACGTTCCTCTGCTTGGCGCATCCATTCGTCCTTTTCTTGCCTGTATTTAGCTGCTAGTTCTATTTCTTGTGGTACAAAATAGTTTCGTTCAAGTAACATGTAGATTGCATGCACTATGTCTTTTGAAGGCTTTTGGATTGCTTGGGTGATTCCATCGAGGATGGTTGAGATAAAGAAAAATCCCTTGTTCCTGGAATAATCCAAGCCATACCGATACACCATGCGCTGCAAGTCATCAAGGTCTTCTTCCTCTATTGGGGAAATGATCTTCACCCCGTAGGGATACAGGAGATCGGTTTCAAACACATGCTCTATGATTACCTTGGCATCTGTGAACAATGTGATATCTCCGAAAAAATTGTCCAGTACCTCACCATATACTCGCTCGAATTCCCGGGAGAACTCCACCAAGTTATTCGTCAAGTTATGTGAAGGTGGTTTATCCAAGATAAGCACGCTTCGAACCAGCGTGGATTCATGCACTGCAAGGACGAAATCCTTGTAGTTTAACTCGTATATCTCAGCTGGATCTTCCTTGGCTTCTTGCGAGGTGGTTGGATTGTTGAATGCGAGCACTGGTTGTTCTTTTATCGGTGCGAAATCCAACCTTGGCTCCTGGTTACTCGCAGGTGATGGTTGATTCATGCCTTTAGCCACCCCTTCCTTTGAAAATGCTAAATTCGCTTGTATAAATCCCGCTACAAGGTTTCCATCCATTTCAGCGCCCGTTACAGGATAATTATAAAGGCAAATTCCGGTGTGATCGAGAACCAGTACAGATTTTATATTAAGAACGTCAAGATACTTCCGGTAACTGATGTCACGGGATGCCTCGATGGATGACTCGCTTTCCTTGATTTGTACTACTTGGATGTTCCTGAATGGGATCCCCGACTTGGACATGCGGTCCTTAAGGCAATCAGGGCATCTTATCGGATAATCCTTGCAATCTTCTGGACAATCCGTGAGAAAGGTCACTCTATGAGTTGGCATGATTAATCGCAAATTGGGTACTGGATGGTCAATAGGAAGATTCGCGCGAGAGATATAATTTTATCTTGGATGGATGAAATATGTAGTAATTATCCGCGGCAGTGAAAGTTACCGGGGATTCGAAGGTTGATACATTATGTGGTTCTTTTATTCACCCAAAATCATTTTTGGCAGGGAGGCTCTCGAGCAACTTGGGAACCCGTTGCACGTGCAGGGTACTAGAGCATTCATAATCACGGATAAGGATCTCGTCAAGCTTGGCATGGTTGAATTGGTCACCAAGCAATTGGAGAATGCGGGCATGGAACTTGAAGTGTTTGATGGCGTTGAACCAGATCCACCCGTGTCCATGGTTCGCGAGGCGGCAAGACAATGCAAGGCATTTGCACCAGATTTGATC
>WJJB01000405.1 GCA_014729935.1 Candidatus Bathyarchaeota archaeon
ATTTTTCATACAAGCTCGTTCCCGAGACAGATGATTTTGGAAATATCGCTGTTTTCCTGAAGAAAAAGAACCGTTTTCACAAGATAGAAGCAACGGACAGGGGTGTGGAACTCACCACGTGGCTACATCCAGATATAGCGGATAAGATTGATGAAATCAACGAGAATCTCATTACACGCACGCAGGATTTTCTCAAGAAAATTGAAGGATGCAAGGACAAGAAGGACCAGATCCTGAGAATCGTCATGATCGAGGAGTTGATCGATGATGCCATTAATAATGCCATGAATCAAGAGAATGCCGACACTGTGTATTTTTCCATCGGTAAGGTTCGGGAGTTCGCGGCAAATATTCCGATACTCATGGCTGCCTCAGGCTTCAACCTCATCCAGCTTACCATGAACAAGTGGATGTCCGCGGCTCAGAAAATCCGTTCATCGAACCCCGAAGCTCCCTTCCCCGGGGATAAGGTAAAACCTTTACTCTCAGATGCGCTCAAGTGGAAGAAATTCATCATGGAATTCCTGGAAAGTGATTGGGAAAAGCAAGGTTAGACACGTTTAATACCTCAATCCCTTGCCACCTGATGTTCTTGCATCGAACCGAAGTCGCTTGATCTTATCATCCTTCTTCTTTCGCTTCTTGAGGAGCTTGTAATGCTCAGCGCAAGGCTTGATGCGTCTATCTCGGCTGGATTCTAGCTCTAGCCCTGCATCAAGCAGGTATTCCTCGTTCTGCTGCCTGGATAATGATCGCACTGCGGGTTTATCGCATCCCTTGATGTTGCATTTCTTGGATTTGGATGGTTTCCCGGAGGAACGGGTAGGGTCTTTTCGAACGTATTTTCGTCGTGGGGGCACTTAAGTCACCTGAATCTACTCGTACTACAAGCGAGTAAACTCGCGGGATCTTAAAAAGCTTGGGAAACTTGAATGGATTTGTGCGGGTGGCATTCAAGGCTAACTATCTGGCATGTTTCGTTGGGGAAACAGATTTCCGGACTATTTCAAGTGAGAAGACGAGGAAAGAAAGTTAATAAAAAACGATGAAAGGCAAGAAAGGTTAATTGGATTAAATATCCTACGATATCAGCGATCCCATTCAACATTTTTTTACCATGGCAGTTCTCTCAAGCTGGTGCCTTGCGGGAGGCAACAGATTTACGCTTTTTCCACCATAACAAGAATACAAGCATGAGCACAATGCCTATTGGGATGGTAATGCTGAGGATATTGTATACCAGGGACCCGGGAAAGCTTTTGTTGTTTAATGGATCGGTACCCTTCTCTATTTCCACGTCATCATCGAACCTATCGAAATCGGTATCTTCCTCGGTTGGATTGGTTCCATGCACGTTCACCTCGGTGCCATCATCGATGCCGTCTTCATCCGAATGATTATTCAGAGGATTGCTCCCGTGAATGTTGATTTCATTAAAATCAGTAAGCCCATCATTATCTGAATCGTCATCGAGAGGGTTGGTTCCATGATCGTTGACCTCGGCACCATCCTGCAATCCATCATCATCAGAATCGGGATTGGAGGCATTGATGCCATTATCCACCTCGTACCGGTTGGTCAAGCCATCATTATCGACGTCTCTAGAACCATCGGTCACGAGTGGATAGAGATCTTCATCGATTGTTGTCCCGTTTATGGAATATGGCAAGAGCCACACGAAGCCATCACTTGATGCAGTTGGATTCTGCACCAAGTAATCACTGTAGTGATTGCCAATTCCTCCCTCGTACCAGCGCGTTCCCGTGGCATCGCTGGTTGATTCAGCTTGGAATGCTTGATTATCCTTGAAGGTGTTGGCCCAAACGAACGTGTCATTGCTTCCTCCAGCAAGATTGATGCCCGATCCCGTGTTGTTATTACAATAGTTGTGGGTAATCGTGGCATTCACCGACTGGGAGATGTAGATCCCATCACCCGCATTTCGAGAACAATTATTCTCATCAACCGTTGTATTGTTTGTTGCAGGGAGATGAATGCCATCATCGCCATTTTCGAGGCACGTATTATCATCAAGGGAAACATTAGTGGAATCCATCACCATGATGCCGTGGATGTCATTCCAAGAGCAATCGTTGCCATCAACCAGTGTGAAGTTAGCATGCTCATCCAAGGTGATGCCATCGAGCGTATTGTTCTGGCAATCATTTCCCGAGATGATGTTATGATGACTGGAGCCATTCACGAGAATGCCATGCCCTTGATTCTTGATGCAAACATTCCCAGAAAGATGGGTATGGTTGCTTCCCACGACCAAGTGAATGCCGTGATCATCATTATTGGAGCAATTACAGCCCGTAATGGATGCATTGCTGCTGGTTTCATTCAAGCAAATGCCATGACCAAGGTTTTCCTTGCAATCCGTGTTAGAGATCGAGATGAGATGGGAGGAACGCATGTAAATGCCATCTCCATCATTCGTGGAACACGTGCTGTCGTCAATAGCCGTATTCGTGGAATACGAAAGATAAATGCCGTGCCGTTGGTTTCCTGAACACGTGCTGCCCTCGATGGTATTGTTTTCCGAGGAGATGGTGCTAATACCGTCATCCAAGTTCAAGGAACAATCATTTCCATCAAGCTCGTTCCCGTGGGAGGTGCTCAACTCTATTCCATCAGCAGTGTTGTTCATGCAATCGTTTCCCGTGATCTCGTTATTCACGGAGAAGAACGACAGCCTGATACCATGCTCGTTAAACGAGCAATTATTGGAAGATATGCTTGTGCCATCAGATCCATGCAATGATATACCATGCTCATCATTCACTGAACAGTTATTTCTGGAGATAGTTCCGTTATCTGACGAGAATGAAAAAATTCCATCGTTTCCATTCCCAAGACAATCATTTTCAATAATCATGTTACCCGGAGACGAGTTAAGCTTTATTCCTTGGTCTGTGTTATTGGAGCAATTATTTCCGGTAATGGCAACGTTCAATGATGATAACAGGTCGATTCCCACGCCATTGAACGTGCAGTTATTGCCAATTACTGTTATCAGGGCGCCATACCTGATGGATATGCCACCAAGTTGCCCCGTGATGTTATTCATGGATACATTCACGTTCGAGCAATTTTCCAACCACAAGCCATGATAACTTCCACTACTTGAATTGATGGTGCAATTACGGATCACCAGATGGCTGCTGGTGTTGGTGATGTTGATTCCAATGTTCGATGTAGCATCTATCTCGAAACTCTCGATGATGTATGGATCGCTTGGCGTTCCAGTTCCCACCGTGCAAAACGCGTCCAATTCAGTATCATTACCAATTGCAATCGGGGGATGGATCACCGACAACCCGGGTTGGTGGATTCCTGGAAGGGTAACATCGCGCGTTCCCCTGATACCTTGGAAGCCAATGAACAACCCGATGATCGCTGCTTGGAGCATCGTGATGCTCAAGAGCATCGTCCGAAGGCCTTCACGTTTCTCGTTCATGTAATCTCTTCACCTTTGTTCATCTTGGACCATTTCTTCAAGTTGTGCTAGTATCTCGTTCATTAACCAAAAAAGGTTACGATATATAGTTAGTATATTAGATAGATGCCCTTTGTAAGGAGAAAGTTGAGGGAATCGAGAAATTTTCCCCATCACCTACACGTATTGCGAAAGGATTACCACGGCACTCACGATACCGAGGATCAACCCAACGAATCCAAAAACTTTTCCCACCTCATCTCCTTGGAGTGCCATGGCTCCCAATACAATGGCAATCAAGGCGATGATTGCGTAAAAATCAAAAACTGCAATGGAAATGATCCCAAGAATGACGGATAAAATGCCAAATAAGATGCGATCTGAATCAGAAGTCATGAGTGTTCACTTTTGCTTAATTATCATGCACGATAATAAAGTTTTTTCTTGTGGATCATTTCTTGGGTTCCAAGACAAGCTTTGACATCAATTATGATCTTGGATGCTATCCATCCAGCAGGCTGGTAGATATCGAGTTATATTTTCAGTACATACTTTGGAACCAGTTTCGCTACAGGTTCGCCCAGTTCGAGCTTGGTGGTCTTGCGGATAACTTCTTTGCCCCGATACGTGAATTCAAGTGCCGATACATCTTCCACGATTTTCATGCCCGTGTCATTTTCCAACTCGCACACGAAAAACCGCCGATCATTCACCGTGAACACCCGCATGACCTGCGAGATATCCTCGAACTTGTAGCCGCCCCCATGAGGGATAATGTTTGCACGTTTCAATTCATCTAGTAACTCTAGTCGTTCCGCCCGTTTGAAGAATCCCAGTATTTCAATAATCTCGGGATCGAGATTATTCCTTCCCTTGAACAGGTAGGCAGGTAAATCCCCTCGTAATGCAATGGGAAAGCATCCAGTGCTTATTCCCGGGTCTTCGGTATTTTGTGAACCTAGCAAGAGCGTATTGTAGTCGATCAATCCTTGGTGCGTTGCATTGGATATTTCAATGAAATCCCCAAACAGGCGACGAGCGACCAGCAACCGTTTCTTCTTGCTGAACTTATCAGCATACCGGCAGAAATCTATGTACTCCCTTGCATCTGTGCCGTCTAGGTAATGGAGCGGGCCGAAGGGGGTTTTCACGATGTGGCACGCGTCTCTCAAGAATTTCGACTTGTCGATGTACAACCCCGGTCCCTTCTTGTTGGCATCCCTGAGTTCCGGACAACTACCATGGATGAAGAAAACGAACTTGGAAAGCCAATCCGGCGGTTCAATGCCAAAATGGGGAGTTACCTCGAATAAATCGATGAAATGATTGCTCTTGTGGAAATCTGATTCGATGATGAACCCATCGATGGTGAGCTCTTCATTCACGTAGTTCGTGATCTTGGAAATGAGATTTTCGGGTGCGGGAAGTGTATCAAGTCCCCCTGCCAATATACCGCAATAATTTGGTTTCACATCCAAGATCACGAGCTTCTCATCACCGGGCCCCCACTTGAGCTTCCCTCCATACCCGAATCCACTGTTCCATCTTGCAGCATTCCTGCTGATGGTCTCATCTGGCGTGCTGATGAAAAACCCGTTAGGGTTCATGCCCAGGGATTCCTGCAAGTAATGAATTTTGGCAATGCCATACTTCATGTTCATCTTGCAAAGGCTCGATGTTCCATCTGATGTACCCATGGAAAAGTAATGCTCTTGCGCCCGATCGAGCAAGGCTGATTTTCCAGGTACCTGTGACTGATCTTGCATGTGTGGTTCCCTGCGATCAATGCTTGGCGAATTCATCTTTGTCGTGGTCCTGCCGGGAGCGTTAACTTCCTTGGCAATGGGGGTTCTTGGAGCCGGGTTCACCCATATAATCTCCACGAATGCATCCGTATATCGCCATACCATCCTTTTAAAGATATTGGCTCTTCATTAGTGATTCTCATGGTGATAGTCAAATCATCTACCCATGTAATTTGGAATGAGGAAGGTGAGTCCCCCGAGTTTCCCTGAAAGATTATATGCAGCGATTAGATATATGAACTGAATGTATCCCGAGTGAAGGGGACGCAACCATGCATGAAGAGGACCACCCGCGCATAATCGAGAGCAACGGGAAGCGCCCTAAGATATCACCTACAGCATACGTGGCACCCACGGCGACCGTGATTGGGAACGTGACCATCGGTGATTATAGTTCCATCTGGGGCAACACGGTGATACGCGGTGATGATTCGAGAATTACCATTGGTATGCGGACAAACATTCAAGAAGGAACCATCGTCCACACGCCATATAACTTCAAGGTGACCATCGGGAATGACGTAACCATCGCTCACGGGTGCATCATTCACGGGTGTGAATTGGAAAACTTGACCTGCGTGTCCATCGGGGGTGCTGTCTTCGATGGCGCTTCTATTGGTACTGGTGCCATCGTGGATTCCAAGGCGTTCGTTACAGAGGGCACGCGCATCCCGCCCCGCACGTTGGTCCACGGTAATCCCGGGCGGCCGGTGCGGGTGCTCACGGACTTGGAACAACGCCATATCCAGCTGTGGGCAGATTGGTACGTTGAAAAGGTCAAGGCAATCTTGAGTGGCAAGGAACGGGCGTGAATCGACATGATGGATGGCGAAATCTGGACGGATGGCTGGCAAAGAGAAGGTTAATCAACGGCGGCGCGTTATCAGTCCATGCGCCATTCATGGTCCCGTGACGCGTGCGTGGTCGCAAGCCAGGGGCTTCAAACCCCTGTAACTCGACGAGGGTTAGCGGTTCGATTCCGCCATGGGACCGCCAATCTTGAAGGAAGCAATTGGTTTGATGGGTTCAACATGTCATTCACGCTTCTTCATGCTCGGCTTAGCAAGCTCGTTGATAATGAAATGAGATGGTATCGGGTTTTCCAAGTTGATGCGAATTCCAAGTCTACCATCTATTCGTAATAATGGGAGAAAGCCCGCCACCTTCGTTGAGGTGAAGGTGATTTCCAGTTCTCGGTTCAAGATTATCCTTGGCACCACATTTCAAGAAGACCTTTTGATGCCACGGTACTTCATGTGCAAGACGATGAAATTGGCAAGATAGATCACTAGGAATCCTGCAGCAATAGCAGTTGCTACCAGCGAGCCCACCATGAGCTCCACTCTCTTGGTATCCTCGTGGGGAAGTGAAGTGGCTTGTGCTTGGAAATGCAGTACCACGCCCAAAATCATGGTGAATATCAATACCAGAGTCCATGCCAGGTATTTCTGCATGCCCCGCTTGGAGAAGAGCTTCCCGGTGCACGTGTCACACCTACTTTCCCTGTTGTTTCGCGGGTGATTGTCCAGTTTCGTTCCACATCCATGGCAACTTTGCTTCAGGGCTTCTAGATTTGAAAGGGTGAATCCATCCAATGTTCCGTCTCGTACAGGTTGGTGGATTTCATTGAGTGTACGGGTAATGGCAACCACGAGGACAAGGGTCATGGCGCCTGCCATTAATAGCACGTAGAACAGGAGGAACCAAGAGGACACGGGATCAGCCCACCGCCCGGTTGCAAAAAAACCGAGCATGAGTTGGATACCAAGGATTCCCACGGTAAAATAATCAATGGGGCCATGCCCATCTACCATGCCTTTCCTGTATGATTCCCTGTGTTTCACGTGATGATGCACGACAAACAAGCCAATGGGGATGCTATAGGCGAGAATTACGATGAGCACGAGTAGCTTCGGAGCGTTAAGCAAGAATTCAAGCAAATCCGTCGGGATCGATCCCCCGCCATCGAGCCATTCATTCACGGGTGGTTCCAAGAAGGTTTCCTTGAGCCCACTGGCTATACCATTACGCAGGTTGTACCCCACTGTAGCAATGAGGGAGAGTTCCACGCCAAAAAGCTTCGCCAAGTTCGGGGTCTTGGAGAATGGCTGGACATCCCTCTCTAGCACTTGTTTTGGTGCTCGTCGTTTGTTAAACAGGAAGAACGCGATTCCATATGAGATGCCAATGCCGGTGCCCGATAATGCCTCCCATACCCTCCACCAGTTAAAATCGAACGGTGGGTCTTGACCCACGTTCACTTCAATGAGCCACTGGAAAAACATCCACCAGATCCCGGTGATGGCACCAACCAGTAAGGCCATCTTAACGGTTCGCCATTCTTTCCTGAGCATTTCATGGGCGATGAAACCCAAGTACGCGCCCATCCACATGATGGCTTCCTTGTTATCATTCACCGCTCGCTGGATGGTATCATGGATGCCAACATCGAGGCTATAAAACCCTTGATCATATAGGGGAAGAAACAATCGTGGTAATGCATGGAATAGCACCAGTGCCAGGAGAGCCCCGCAAACGCCTGAACCCGCACGAGTGATCCACTCCCACCATCTTGCTGGTTTATCTGAACCCGTCCACCCAAGAAACACGGCACCCATGCCTGCCCATGGCATTGCTGCGACGAACCACCATGCGTACCCCCATGCTGGATTAACCATCTCCCAATCCGTCGGGAAATTTGAATAGATTCGCCCCTTGATCCAATGTGGCCATTGCATCCACCCATGCATGCCCTGGATGCCGATCCCGATGGTGATCGCTAGAACGCACCAGCCAAGGGAGAATTTCCTCCGTTTCAGTCGTCCAGGCTCTCTTGCTAGCACGTACCAGCAGATACCAAGCATCGTTCCTGCAAACACGCACCCGGGCACAGATCCAAATCCTGCAGATCCCCTTACCGCCCATCCAAACGTCATGACGGCGCTGAAAAGCAATAATGGCGCGATGAGATCGTGGAGCCATTCCCTCCTCCTACGATTGGGTCTAGAAACCTCCAGATGTTGCGGGTGTACTGGTTCCATATACGATGTGAGCAGGCAATCCTTTTCAAGATTGTTGAGCCTAGTTCGGATATTACTTCATCATGCAGGGGGAACAAGCACGAGGGAGTATTAACGGGTGCCGTTGTAATTCAAGTTCCACTCAAGTCGGCAAGAAGCCCCGCGAGATCAAGATGCTGGAGCAGGGCGATACCCACGCTCAGGAACGTGACACCAATGAGAATGAGAATGTAAGTCTTTGTCTTGTCGTCCATGATAATGACCTCTTTCTGGAAAATGTTTCACCCGTATTAAACATTGCCGGGACACGGGCGTGGTGAAGTACGTATTCAATCTTTGAAGATAAATTTTTCCACGATGGAGATATCCTCGCCAATCTTCTCGATCTCCTTCTCGATTTCCGCCTTCTTTTCCTTGAATGTTTTCTTGTTAATCTCCCGTGATGCTTTCCTGCCCTTGAGCAATTCAATCTTGTTTCGCAGTTCCTCTTGATCGGTTTTCAGGCGGGATACCCACATTTTCAAGTGGGTGTTGGTTAATTTTCGTGATGCAAGGGCTTTCTTTAGTTTCTGGGAGTACTCGCTATGAAGCTTGTCATATGGCTTTCTCTCGATGCGCCTCATGCGGAAGGAATTATTGAGTTCCACCAGTTGGTTCTTGAGGCGCTTGATCTCCATGTTCTTGAGCATGAGCGGCATGTCCTTAGACATCTTGCTTTCGAGCCCCTCCTTTTGCTTCTTGAGCTGCTGCGCTATTTGTCGTAATGCCTCCAAGCGAATCGCGTTCTGCTTGCGAAAGTCATCATCGAAATCATAGCGTTTCTTGAAATCGGGATCCTCGAGCATCGATATGGATTCCTTGAGCCTTTCTTTCACGATCTTTATTTTCTTGCCCAGGTGGTGGTAGTCGATTCTTGCTTGAATATCCATCTTAATGGCGGGATCCAATTCGGTATCCAGCTCGTCCGGGACGAAAGGTTTGTCCTCCTCCTTGAGCTCATCCTCGATGGATTGAAGCTCTGCTGGTGTGATTTCCGTGTCGGGAAATAATTGCCCGCTTCCCTTTCGTTCAGCAGACGAGAGACTCGTCAACAAGCCTTCCGTGGCATCCTTTTCTTGCTGGATGGTTTCTTCACCGATTGGCTCTATCCCACCAGTTCCTGAATCTTGGTGAGATGCGACATCGGGTTCGGGTGCATCATCCGATTTGGTTTTCAAGAGTGGCTCGCCACAATACAGGCAAAACTTGTCGGTGGGTTTGATATCCTTTCCGCAATATGGGCATGTTGGCATGATGCAGCATCTCTCTATCTGGATTTCTTCTTACTGATGGTACTCCATCTCTACCTTAAAATCTTTCCGTAGTCTGCAGGAGTGCCACGATTACCTTCCATCACGAGAAGGGATCAATTGGAACCTCCACCAAGTACAGGTGCACGGCCCGCTGAGCTGGCCTGAAGCTGGTGAATTGCACGTGCTTTCCATCTGGACTCCAGCCAGGATGCGGATGGGCTTGTACCAATGCTCCCGTTCCATTATCCATTTCCTTGGCAATGCTGGTTTGCCATCCTGATTTCGATAGGCATAAATTGAATAACCTGCCCTCTTCTTGCTTCTTGAATTCAATCAACCAGATTCCCGTATCGCACCACATGGTATCAGCGCATAGCATGTTTCCGAGTGGTGATGCAGACACGTGCCAGAAATTCTCTCCCTGGCCGCAAGTCCATGCCCGGTCATTACTATAACCATCCGCTACCACGCAGGCTTTTACCTTATCCCGCCGAACCACGAACACCATGAAATCTCCGCTTGGATGCCAGCATTCATGTCCAACCCGTTCATGCTTCCCCCAGAAATTTTTCTCGTGCTTGTAGAGTGGATTCAAGGCGCCTGTCCTGGTATCAAGTAGCCACATGCGCTGGGGGGCATCCCTCCCGATGTATTTTTCCGCCGACTTATTTACTTGCACTAGTGCTGGTTCTGCTGGACTGATCATGTTGTGACAAAAAAAATTCTGCTTGCTTTCCTTTCCTGAAAAAACTGGCGTGAAAATGCCTTGGTCCAGTGAACCCGTGAATAGATTAGATGGAAGCAAAGTTGAGTGATCTGCAACGCCATCAACATAAAACGTGTCGTTATCTGGAGCGAGCGAGATTATGGATCTAGACCACCCATGATACTTTTCCGGTCGTTCAAGCATTATCTCATCTTTCAGGGAATCAAGCCACAGTTGGTGCAGCTCCTCTTGCTTTCCCGGTATGTTCCCGCCAAAATATACCAACTTGGAACCGTCCAAGGCAATTGCCCATGCGAACGGGACTGCATTCGCACCTTCGGTGAGTTGCGTAGTATCTTTTGTTTTAGGATTGAACGCGTAAAATTCGTGACTACCAGAGCGATCTGAGGTAAAGATCAGCTCGCATGTATCGCTATTCCAAGAGGTGTGGGTGAAATACTGGCAGAAATTCAAGTTGCCATCTACCGTTACCTGAGTCACTGGTAGTTCATCGTGCAAAGTTAATTCGGTTTCAATGCAAGTTGCATCTCGACGCACATCACCTTTCGCCATGATATGCTATTACATTCGGCGTGAATTTGAAATAGTTTTTATCCGTCTTGTGAAAGAAAACCCGCCACTTCAGGGACGGGATGAATTTCGCCTCGCTTTACAGAACTTCGATGGACTGGCACGTTTTTAAACGATGGGTTCGATGTCTATATCGTGTCGCGATAAACACGCGACTAGAGCATTCCATATCAGGATGTAGAAAAATCATGCCACTAGGTGTTTTCCTCCTACAATGGACTGACGAGGGCTTCCAGTTACGAGCAAATTTCCACGATAATCCTGAAATCATCGAGGAGCTCGTGATGCGTCTCTCGATCAATCACGGCTCGGTGGATACTTTTGCCCGCATGCCAACGCGAAATGATACAACGATTCTTTCACTTTATCACGAGTTCAAGGATGAGAATCGAAAGGAACAGAAGATAATCGTCGGTATAGACATGGGAACAGAAGACTCCAGGGAGGAGAACGAGATCCTTTTGAAGGAGATCGTGAAAATGATCCCGGAGCACATTCATAAGGATGACAAGGAATTAGGGTCAATCCTGTACGCAATGTACGTGTCGAACCAGCAAGTTCCCGCTGGTGATGGCGTAAATGACGATATCAAGACTCGATTGGTTCAAAGGGCAAAAAATCTCATCAAGAAGCAAGAAATCGATAAGGCACAAGAGCTGCTGGAACTTGCCAAGACAGTACCTGCTCGCATCAAGGAGCTCATCGAAAAGGGGAACACGTTGCTCAAGGACAAGAAAATCCCGGATGCCGAGCGTATCTTTTCCGAGGCTATCACTCTCGCGAGAAAGATAGGAGAGGATGAATTGGCAGAACGATTAAGCAATCAAGTCACCAGGACCACGGAGAAACCAAAAGTAATTGAAAAAATCAAGAAACTGGAAGAACAAGCTCTCAAGGCCATGAAAGCATTGAAGATCAAGAAAGCAGCCGAATCGTTCCTGAAGGCATCAAAGGAGGCATTCAAGATCAATGATATTGATGCCATGAATGAGTTCCTACGGAAGCACGAGTTACTTGCAGAATTCCACGCGGTGGACAATGATAGAAATCGCTCGTTCAAGTGAAACAATGAATTATTGATATTCAATAACAAGGGATTAGGGTAACACGATGGAATATGAGCAGAGTTTTATTGGTATCCTAACCGATTTCGGGACGAGGGCGGGATACGTGGCTTCCATGAAGGGAGTGATCTTGTCAATATGCGATAGCAGGATCATTGACCTTTCACACGATATCACACCCCATGACATTCAAGAGGCAGCTTATTTTCTCGATAACGTGACCTTGTATTATCCGGACGGTTTCATCTTTCTCATTGTCGTGGATCCCGGGGTGGGATCGAGCAGGCGAATACTGGCATTGGAAACCAAGAAAAAACATCAATTTTTCATTGCACCAGATAACGGAGTACTGGATCTGGTTATCAAGGAGCAAGGTATAAGAACGTTGCATTCTGTCGAGAACGATCAATACGCGCGCTCCTCAACATCCCACACGTTCCACGGGAGGGACGTTATGGCTCCATGCGTCGCACACTTGGCAAGCGGAGTGGAAATTGATGAATTTGGCCCGAAGGTCGATCCAAGGACCATCGTTACCTTGGACATTCCAGAACCCGAGTTTCGCAGTGATACCAACACGATCCACGGTATCGTGTTGTATATAGATGATTTCGGCAACGTGGTGACCAATATCAGGGAAGAACAGCTTGGAAGGCTTCTCGTGGCACCGGGCGTGATCATGAAAGTCAGTTTCGGGTCGTCGCCATCCTTGAAGACCATGGAGATGAATTTTCTCCAATACTATGCTTCTGCCCCCAAGGGAGATTTCTTGTGCTTATTTAATTCCGAAAACAGGTTCGAGGTTGCAAGAAACCAAGCGAGCGCCGCCCGTGCTCTTGGTTCCATCAAGCCGGGTGAACATGTTAGCGTGAGTATAAATGGATGATGTAAACACCCGTGAAATGCTCGCGGTTGTTCCCTCGCTGGAATCCATCATCTTGGGAGATTTCTCAAACGAGCCGGTACCTCGCCTTCCAGGTGATCCCCCTGCAAGATTGCACCTGGTTACCGGTGTCTTCACGGTGGACCCTAAAGAGCGAAAGGTATTGATCCAGCAACGATCATCGTCGAAAGCATGGTATCCAGGATATTTCACGGATTCCGCGTCCGGCCACGTGCGTGCAAGGGACAATCTATCCCTCCAAGGTGTGAAGGAAGACGCAGTGCGGGAACTAGATGAGGAAATGGGCCTGGAGCTCCAACCCAGGGACCTTCGACTCCTGAATTTTTTCTTCGACCCGACCTTCAACGAGATCAAGTTCATCTTCCTTGCAAAAGCAAATTCTAAAGAACCCCTGTCGCTTCACCCCACGGAGGTTAATCACGAAGGTACTGGATGGCGAGACTCAAAGCACCTACCTGAACAGTTAGAATCCCAACCATTCGTGCCGGCCGTCTCGGGCATCTGGTCCATGATTGCAAGCAGGATCGATGATATCCCATTGATATTCAAGCGATTGGAACCTTGGCAGGAATATTGGCGGTATTTTGGGGATTTACGGCAATACTTGGGATATGCCAGGAAACGGGATATTCTTGACACGCCATTCTTCGTGGGAAGGTTTCAACCATTCCATCTCGGGCATCTTCGGTGCATCAAGCATATTTCCAAGGATCATGACAGCGCGATCATCGGGATTGGTAGTCCGCAATACAGTCGAACGGCTCGGAATCCCCTCACGTACCTGGAGCGGCGAACCATGATTGAAAAGGTCCTGCAATCGGAATCCGTGGACCTTTCACGAGCGTGGATCTTTCCAGTGCCGGATCTCCACAATGAAACCTTGTGGATGTTAAACGTGAAACTCATGGTTGAAAACCGCGTTACTCTCTTTTCCAATAATGAATGGGTAAGAGGCCTTGCAAGGAACGAGGGAATCAAGCTTGGAGAGAAATTATCCTTTGACGTGGAGCGTTTCAACGGAACTCGCATAAGAAAAATGATCCGTTCGGGAAATCCGTGGGAAAGCCTATTACCCGAAGCATCTATCAAGTACATGCGAGCCCATGGATTATTGGCATGTATCAAGAAATCTGGTTGATTCCTACCCCTGTCAAGACTTGGGAAAATCAATCCTCACAGAATTTTTCCCTTCTCTCACGGTGAAGGGTCTTTTATCAAATTCACGGAAGATGTCGATATTTGTTCTCGCATGGGAGGTGAGCTCGGGGGCAATGAAACATGAATGTTCCCGGCAAAGCATCATGAAGGGAATCAATTGATCTGAAGTGAATTGGTCTACGGTGGCTGCCGGCGAGTTTTTTATCAAAGAAAGCATGTTACTGGCGGCACGCTTGCCCACTGTTTCCGATGGTAATCCCCGTTCGCCCACGATGGTACCAGAACTCAATATACATCCAGTGGTTGTTATGGCCCATGCTGTTATTCCCGATCCAGGATTACGGGCACCCACAATTGAGGGTGAAAGGTGCACTCCTTCTTGGATGGATAATTCTGATATCGCGTTGGAAAAGGCATTCGCTTGCCGCTTTGCCACGTTTGCCTTGGAAAGCTGTTTCGACGCGATGCTTTCAACATCAACACGCTTGATATCCCCACGGTTTTCGAGTTTCAATCCATGGAGTGTCTTCCCCGGTGGTGTGAAAGTGATCCTTGCATGAGCACCTCCTTTCGGATAGAAACCATGCTTGAGGACCTCCAGTTTGCATTCCATGCCCATACGAGATAAGAGGGGTATGAAAACATTCTGGATAAACCCGCTCGATGGTGCCCACTTGCCGATGGTTGCCCCGCCATGAATATCAACGTTGATAGTCCCCCCTCCAACGGTTTCTCCTGCAGATGCGATGGAAAGCACTTGAAAAACTAGCCCGATGGAACCCGCAGTCTCTATATTCACCTCGAGATCTCGTGTTTTCTTTTCACCGGGGGTGTAGGTGATTTCAGTTGAACCAACCCTTGCACCTTCAAGTGAACCACGTGAAAAATCGGCAAGTGCCTTCAATCCCATCACGTGTTGTTGACGCAACCCCGATACCTTCCTGTTTGCCCTGATGTTCGTGACGTGCAATTTCTTCTTATAGATCGTTGCGAGTGCCGCAGAAAGTCTAAGGATCGATCCTCCTCCTTCACCATGTGATCCGTCTATGTGTATATCATCCATTGCAATTACGTTCCTTGGTTGCCCGGTACCTGCATTTTTCTGAAGCGATGCATTCTAAAAAATATGGCGCGGGTAACGATCCTTGGTGGATGTGGAGTGGTGGGTACGGCAGCAACCAAGATATTAGCAAGGGTAGACGATTTCTCCGAGGTGGTAGTTGCAGACCTGAATGGCGAGAAGGCAAGGGAACTTGCAATGTCTCTAGGACCGAAGGTGCACGCGGTGCAATTTGATGCTAATAGCAAGTCAAGCTTGGAGAAATCTATATCGGGGTCGGATGTCGTAGTGAATTGCGTGGGCCCTTTTTACAAGTTCGAAAAGCCCATTCTACAGGCCGTGATAGACGCAGGTATTGATTACGTGGATGTGAATGATGATGTAGGTGCAACCTATGACGCGCTCGCGCTAGATGAGGCAGCAAAGGATGCGAGTATCACGGCATTAATTGGCATGGGTTCAAGTCCAGGGGTGACTAACTTGTTGGCGGCATATGCTGTAAATGAATTATTGGATGAATGCGAATCCATTGACATGTATCATACACACGGCGGTGAACCACACGAGGGGGCGGCAGTTATCGGCCATCGATTTTATTGCATGACTATTGATGTGCCCATGTTTCTCGAGGGAAAAGCCATCGAGGTAAAACAGGAAGAATCAGCCAATTACGTTGAAGAGGTAGATTTCATCAACTTGGAAGGAAGCCACCGGGTCTACCCTTACCCGCACCCAGAGCCCATCACACTCCCAAGATACCTTGAACATAAGGGATTGAAGCGCGTGACCAACAAGGGAAGCGTGCTCCCTGAGGAATATTATGATCTAACCCGCACGGTGCACCAATGCGGGTTATCGTCCAAGGAACCACTCATGGTAAAAGGCACGGAAGTAATTCCTCACGACTTTGCGATTGCTTACCTTATTAGAAAGAGGGACGAGATACTTCAACAGGTAAATTTCGGTGAGCAGCGGGGATGCGTGAAGATTGTCTGCCGCGGATTGAAAAAGGGAACCAAGGAACCTCGCACTTACATCTTTTCCCTTGTTTCCGAGGGTGCTGGCAAGGGACAGGCGCTTGGAGAGGCAACTGGCATTCCAGCCGCGTTCGGTGCAATCTTAATGGCACGGGGTAAAATTAACGGTCGAGGTGTCTTACCACCTGAAGCTTGCGTGGATCCAATGGAATTCCTTTCGCTCATGGGTGAGGTACTATCCATCGATCGTTCTGGGAGTGATGCAACCAGGGGTTCCCCCGTCATTTTTCAATCCATCGACAAGGATGGCAACGTGAAGCGCATGGAATTCTAGCGACAAGAATTATAGGTTTATCGTCATTCCCCTACATGTTTTCCATCTAGCAATACATCATTCAAATCAAGGTGAATAACCAGATGACCGAACACGCGATTTCACGATGGCCGAGTGTTGAAGATCTCACCAAGAAATTCGACGCTCTCATATCACGGCCGATTGTGCGCTTGAAGAAAGAAGCAAAAGCCAAGTATCTTGAGCATTTCAACACGAAGTGTGAAAAATCCAAGGAATTGACCACCGAGGCCAAGCAATACATTCCAGGATCGGTGCAACATAACCTGTCATTCAACCACCCGTTTCCACTGGTAATGAAAAAGGCGGATGGTGCCTTCTTGTGGGACATTGATGGGAATAAGTACGTGGATTTCCTCGCAGCAGGCGGTCCCACCTTGTTGGGAAGTAATTACAAGCCGGTTCGAGAAAAAATAATCGACTTGATCAATGAGTGCGGCCCCGTAACCGGATTATTCCACGAATACGAGTTGAAGCTCGCAAAACTTGTATGCAAGCATTTTCCATCGGTTGAGATGCTACGAATGCTTGGTAGCGGGACGGAAGCTGCCATGGCAGCCATCAGGCTTGCTCGAACTTTCACGGGTAACCGGCGCATCATCAAGGTTGGTGGTGCATACCACGGGTGGTCGGATCAGCTTGTATATGGTTTACATGTCCCTGGTACAGGTCGATTGGAGGCAATTGGCATCCCTGCGGGATGCTCGAAGGACACCCAAGAATTCAATCCAAATGATATTGATAAATTGCGGAAGCTTTTAGAGAAGAACGAGGGAAAAAAGGGAACCGCAGGAGTATTGCTTGAGCCCCTGGGGCCAGAAAGTGGTACACGCCCTGTAAGGCGCGATTTCAACGAGCAAGTTCGTGAGCTCTGTGATGATTTCGGTGCCTTGCTCATTTTCGATGAGGTGGTAACTGGATTCCGGGTGGGGATGGGTGGTGCTCAAGGTTTTTTCGATATCACGCCGGATATTACCATATTCGGAAAAGCAATCACTGGAACCTACCCCGCGGCAGGTGGGCTGGGGGGAAGACATGAGATAATGGAGTTACTTGCTGCAGGTGTGGAATCAGGAAAGCAGAAGTGTTATGTTGGCGGCACACTTTCCGCGAATCCGATTAGCTGCGCGGCGGGTTACTTCTCCATTCTTGAGCTCGAAAAAACCAATGCACCGGTGATAGCCGGGAAGATGGGAGACAGGTTATGTGATGGGCTCAAGGATATCAACGAACGCTACAATCTACCTTACGTGGCATGGAATCACGGATCAATCGTGCACTTGGAAACATCTGGACCGATGCTCATGGACGTAACCCATCCAAAGGCACTTGATGAAAAACAAGGTGTGCTTCCCAGGAAGGAAGCCATGGAGGAATTCGGGATGGGCCTGATGGCAGAGGGAATCATTTCCATTGGTGCCAGCAGGTTCTATACAACCTTGGCACACACCAAGGAAATCATTGATGACGCAATCCAGAGTTTTGAGAACGTCATGAAAAACTCCCAAGCCGCGGAATGAAAAACTTACCCATTTTTTTTTCCATTGCACGGCGTTTTAACCATCAAACCTTCTCTCATCGATTTAAATGCCCGTTCGGGTACCGGCGGTGAACATGAATGAATCCACGCGTGGTTATATTCGACACCAACTTTTTCCTTGGCACCAGATCGACTTTCAGGTCGGATGCGGAAATGAGAGATTTCCTCCTGGATTTGGAAACATCATTTAACGAGAATGGCATACGACCAGTAATTCCTGCACGCGTTTTGGGTGAGATTGACGGCTTCAGTGGTGCATTGG
>WJJB01000406.1 GCA_014729935.1 Candidatus Bathyarchaeota archaeon
CTTCAAGGAAGGTATATTTAATTCTTGGTTCGGGATTTATCTTGGAAGCCATCTTTGCCAAGGCCTTTCGCCACTCGCGAGTGTTCGGTTGCCCGAGTGCTTGCTTCATCCGCTGGAGTTGATCTACCAGCGCATTCATGCGTCGGCTCGCCATGATTACATAAAGTTTATACAACGCGCCGTTTTTCTTTTTTTGGATGGAAATGGATGCCCCCCGTTAATGGCTAGAGATGGGGGATGTTATCATGCATCTGAAGCTTTAAAACCTGATTCGTGAATGTCTCGGGAACAAGCAAAATTTCCACAGCCGCGTGATTTAGCATGAAGGTCAAGAACCCGATTTTCGTCGTAGATGAAGGAAAGGCGCGCCAGAATATAAAAAAAATGGCCTCGAAAGCACGCCAATCTGGTGTGGTCTTTCGTCCTCATTTCAAGACTCATCAATCCATCGGGATAGGCGAATGGTTCAAGGATGAAGGCGTGGAAGCTATTTCAGTTTCATCGATGGGCATGGCTAGATATTTCGCAAAGGCGGGATGGCGGGATATATCCCTGTGCGTGCCGGTTAATCCCAACGGGCTTGATGATATCCTGGCACTCGCATCGAGAGTTAATTTGCACGTGCTAGTTGAATCAGAAGAAATTGGAAGGCTTCTTGCCAAAAGTTCCACCTCACTTCATGCATGGATTGAGGTGGACGTGGGATACCGGCGGTCTGGGATCCCGTGCCACCATCGGGAAAAGCTCGAACGGGTAGCTCGTATCTTGGATAACGCCAATCACGTATCTTTTCAAGGAATTCTCACTCACGCTGGTCATGCTTATCATGTTAGAGGCAAGCAGCGGTTGCGTAAGGTGTATGATGGCGCCATTGCATCACTTGCGGAGGCCCGTAGTCATTTACTCGATGCAGGGATATCTCATTGCCAAGTGTCATATGGAGACACGCCCACTTGCAGCATTGTAGATTCGTTTGAAGGTATTGATGAAATCAGGCCCGGAAACTTCATATTCTACGACCTCACACAAGCATGGCTTGGATCTTGCACGGAAGAAGATATCTCCTCTGCTGTCGCCTGTCCTGTAATCGCAAAGTATCCGGAACGAGGGGAATTCATCATTCATGGTGGGGGAATTCATCTTTCAAAAGAGAAGTTAGCCGGGGAAAAAGGAGCTCCCGATCATCATGGGAAAGTATGCCTTCTTGGTGAAAATTCGGCATCGTGGACATCACCGGTACCTGGCGTGCACGTGATCGATGTATCTCAAGAACATGGTAAGGTGAATGCACCGTTGGAATTCATCAATCGTATTAACCTGGGAGATACCATGTTCGTGCTTCCCGTGCATTCCTGCTACGCTGCAAACCTGCATGAAAAATACCACACGATCGCTGGAAAGCATTTATCCAGTTATCACGTGTGACAGGATTTCCCCGTTTGCTATCGTCCAAGACTACTATTGAACTATTGCATCCTACCACGATCAAGTGGCGGGTTTTCTCCCGCAATTACGGAAAAAAAACAAGCACCAATCCGATGATCATCGCGACAGAGCCAAGTTTCATGAAATATTCCAAGATGGGCAAAAAGACTGCGAACATGCTTTGAATCGTGTTTAGCTTTTTTGGTCGTAAAACTTGGTTCAGGAGCAGAATGGTACCCATCATGAATCCTGCCATTAGAATGCATGCAAACTTGCTTGAACCCGCATTGTTTAAAAAATGCTCGATGATAGTCACGATGGAACATGCAATGGTGGATGGAAGCAAGATCACGGTGTACCAGGTGATTGTTGCCTTCCATTTGTTCCTATCAAACAATAATATCTCCCCACTGATGATGAAAAACGTGGTGATGTAAGTTATTCCCAACGACGTGAAGTGAATGGTGTCATAGAGCAAGTATGAAATGTTTGAAAGTAACACGAGGATCTGCGTGAAGAATAAACATAAAAGGACTGATATCTCTTGCTTGGAAAATTCATACCTGTATAACTTCCTGGTAGCGTCCTTGAGGTTCTTGAATAAATTCAAGACGATTCCATTCAAATTGCTGCCTGTATCATCGCTATCAAACACATCTTCACGTGAATCTCCATGCGCATAACTTTTCATGATAATCTCTTTCAAACGTTAATTTCTATGAAATTCCAAGCAAATATGCCTGCTTATGTGAAGAAATGCTATTCGCGTGATTAAAAAGATTAAGGTGTACTTTTTTCCATATTTTCCGGTTAAGAATTGTCCCGCATTCGATTATTCTTCTTCTCCCACCATGTATTGAACCACAGGATAAATCAATTTCTTCCTCCCATCCCTTTTAATTCTAATAAGATCATTCTTGACTAACTTATCCACGTGGTATTTTACCGTTTTGTGGGTTAATCCCACCATTCTAGCAATTTGGCTGGTGTATAATCCCGGTTCGTCCTCGATCATGTGCAAGATCTTGAGGGTTACCTTGCTTTTGGCTAATCTAATGTCGATATTTGACATGGGATTCTGCTGGTAGAATGGAAAATATACGATATATTGTCCAACGCGTTTCTTTCCAATGACTTTATAATTGCACAAAATGTCCAGATGCCATACTAGATTCCCTGGTGCCAGTCCAGTGCATCTCATTAGCTCGTTGAAGTGTATTCCAGGTTTATCCAAGACAAGATTAATTATATTTGATCGGTTGTCATTTTCCAAGACTTCCTCTATCGAGAGCCGATGCTTTGTTGAGAGTTCACCGTTGTTTCTCCTGAGAATGTATTCCTTGTATTTCTTCTTTGAAAAGGTGACCACGGATATTGCCGCTAAGGCTGCAACGATGGCTGCAGCGAAGCTATAAAAAACTCTTTCTGCAAGGCTCATGTGATATGCATGATCATTTTCACCGGGGTCATCAGGATCCTCCGTCTCCCCTGGTTCCGTGCCACTACTACCAGTATCATTTTGGGGTAAATAATCTCCATCTCCACGGAAAATGGAAAGAGTGAAGCCGGATCGATTTCCTGGGACCGTGGCACTTATGAATCCATCCTTTTCGATCGTGTCCAAGGTTTCCCAGCGCAAGAAACCGGTCATCATGGACCAAGTATCTCCCGAGAGCGTATCATATGCATCCCCCACTGGCGCAGAAACCACCAGTGATTCAAATTCCCCATCAATATGGATGAAAAGATATGCGCCCCAATACTGGGTGAATGTCGTTACATTCCCATCGTCATCATCGTCATCCTCATAATGGTAAACATTGAAGCTCACTTCATATTCGAAATTGTGCATCAATACTGAAACATTCTCCTTGCAATTGAATTCCAAGGAGAGATTGCGAAACTGGAGCGCCTCTCCAACCCAAAGGTTTAGATCCAAGCTGGTGTTGGATTTGAGCTTGTATGTGTTGTCATGACTGAAATTATAATACACCCATCCATCGCTTGCTTCAATTGTATCGGAAACATGCGCCCCCTCAACATCAACTTGCCTGCCACTGGCATTGAAAAGGCAGCTCGTTGCAATGATAAGAAGGAGTCCCGCGAGTGTGGTTTCCTTGTTGATGAAAGATGGATGTTTCATGGTCCGAGATCACCTGGAAGACTGCTTGTAAGATCACGCCCCATGTTATTAAAAAACCTAGGTATACTTTTCCCCATCAACAGGTCATTGGATCGATTTTCTTGGAAAGGTACCTTTTTCTGTATTGTATCCTAATATCGCACCATGGAAATGTTACATGAAGCAGTGAAGGTTGGGAGAGATGAGAACGGGATATTTCTCACCATCAAATTCACGAAAGATATGATCGATAAGGTATATTTGGAAGAAATCTTCGATGATTACGCCGAGGCTGAGGAGCTAATAGATATTTCAGTTAAAACCCACTCTAGTGGTAGCTCCAGGCTTCGACCCCCAGCGTTGTACGAATCCTTGGATCCCAAGGAAATCACGCGGGTGAAGGAGGACCTGGACCTGCGACCCGTCTATCGCCCCTTGCGGGATGACTTGAATGTCTTCAAGCAGCTCACCCGCTTGTTGGAAGAAAATCC
>WJJB01000407.1 GCA_014729935.1 Candidatus Bathyarchaeota archaeon
TCACTCATGCCTTCACCTTCCCATTCTATGCTCCACCAGCCATCGAATCCGGCATCCCTCATGATGTCCACGATTCCTTCATAATCAATATTCGTTTCCGTTCCATCATCATTGAACACGTGTGCCTTTGCATGCAAGAAATTCACCCTTCCTGCAATTTGCTCGATATCACCAAGCCGACTCTCGAAGGGCCAGTTTCCAGTATCACACGTCACGTGCAAGTGCGGGATCTCATCCAGTAACTTGGTTAAGACCTTGATATCCGCGGTGAAGAATCCATGGTTCTCCACTCCTACCTTCACCCCGAGCTCGTGAGCCTTGGCACATATTGGCGTGAGAACTCGACGATAGATCTCGATATTCAGGTCTATCGCAGCATGAATTGGAACCTTGTGGCTAGCTTGGAATTTTCCCGCATCAAACCTGATGTTAGGAATGTTTAATGACCCACAAATGTCAACCCAGTCCAAGACAATTTCCCTCTGGAAATCAAGTTGGGGCATGATCTTTTCCAAGGAGAAGGGTTCCCAGACCCTTCCGAACCCCCAGCCGGGGAGCCTGAATCCGGTGATTCCCAGGATTTCCAAGTTGTAGTTAGTCCGAAGGTGCTGTTGGAAGTTTTTTATATCATCCAATTCAATATCCGGTAGATTTTGTTCCAAAGGGCCATCGAGGCATTCGATTCCCGATAGGCCGAGATCCTTGATAATGGTAGGGAGTCCTTCGATGTAATCAAGATCACCAGAAGCGAGATCGTGTCGAAACGAGTAATCACTAGTTCCTATTTTCATGGTAGGTCTTCCTCCCAATCTTATAACCTATCATTGGAAATAAACATGAACCTTCCCGTGTGACCTTGAATCGAATTGATGGCTTCAAGGTAAGAGATAGTTAGGAGATGTTTTTGGATCAGTAGCTTGTTTTTCAGCCAGAGATTGAAGATGTCCATTCCAGAAATCAGCGTGCATTGGGACTAGGCTCCTAGGCAGTGTTTTTGGCAATCCTTACCCGAAATCCTCCACCTTTGTTGGATGGTGATGTATCATTATGAAACTGATTCACAGGGAATCCTGCCGATTTCCTCAATGATCAGGTGAATCGTGTCATGTTTCTGGCATAAGGATAGACTTGATGGCGAGTTTTTTCCACATGATGCCGTGGCATGAGCGATCTGGTCATACCATGAAATTCGTTCACCCGTTCTAGCGTCCCGGCAACCCCTTTCACATATGTTTTTGCTGTAAAAATTTTTTAAACGGTGATGGCTTGTCCTATTTAACTAGCTCGGTAACACTACCGAGTGGAAGAATTTCCCGAATTTCTAGGATTGAACTGTCATGGAAATCAACCCAATTTTCATATTGACAATAATCTCGGGAACAGTTTCGATAGTCTTCGCGTTGTATCTCTATTCATACGTCACGAAGCAGGATCCCGGGAATGAACGGATGAAGGAAGTGATGCATGCCATCCAAGAAGGTGCATCAGCGTTCCTGAAACGACAATACGTGACCATGATGTATTTCGTGACGATCGTCGCGGTGGTCATTGGTTTGCTCGGTTTTATCGATCCCCAGGCGTTTGGAATTGGAACGGCTGTCTCATATGTCATCGGTTCCGTTGCGAGTGCCTTGGCGGGCATCATTGGCATGAAGATTGCAACCCAAGCCAACTCCAGAAGTGCTTTTGGCTGCCAGAGGGGAATAACTCCCGCTTTCAAGGTCGCATTCTATGCTGGAAGCGTTATGGGATTGTTGGTTGTTGGAATTGCTCTCGTCGGAGTGTCCATCCTCTACTGGGCTTTTGCATTACCCGAGGTCGCAACCGACGAGAATGTCTTGAACATCCTTAACCACGTGCTAGGATATAGTTTCGGCGCATCGACCATTGCCCTCTTCGCAAAGGCGGGCGGCGGAATATATACAAAGGCAGCAGATGTTGGTGCCGACTTGGTAGGAAAGGTGGAAGCAAATCTCCCCGAGGATGATCCTCGAAATCCTGCAGTGATTGCGGATAATGTCGGAGATAATGTTGGCGATGTCGCGGGAATGGGTGCGGATATCTTCGATTCCTACGTCGCAAGCATTGTTGCCACGATGATCCTTGGAATAGCATTGGACTCTGGAGCAGGAACCTACACCTTCGTGATCCTCCCTCTAATAGCATCGGCATTTGGCATCTTCTCGAGTGCGATTGGGCTCATCATCGTCCCCCTACTCATCAAGAATTCACCAGATCGGCCTGGAAAGGCGCTCAACATGGGAACATACATCACCACCATCGTTTATATCGTGTTCTCGGGTGTTTTCTTCCCCCTTATGATACCAGACGTGTGGCCGTGGATTTTCTTGTCAAATATTGCTGGCTTGGTCTCGGGTGTCGTCATCGGTATTACCAGCGACTATTACACGGATATTGGCAAGCCTCCCGTGAAGAGCATCGCGAAAGCCTCCACCACGGGTTCAGCAACTACCATCCTGCGAGGATTCAGTGTTGGACTCATCAGCACCGTTCCTGCCCTCATCGGTATCGCGTCGGCGACGGTTATTTCATTCTTCGTGGGAACGAAGATCATGCCAAGCGACACCTTGGCAGGTGGCCTGTATGGCGTGGCCATGGCTGCGGTCGGCATGCTCTCTATAACGGGCATGATTGTTAGCTCGGATGCGTATGGCCCAATTGTGGACAATGCAGCGGGCATCGCAGAACAAAGCGGGCTGGGTGAGGAAGTGGTTGCAGTTGGGGACAAGCTAGACGCTGCGGGAAACACGGCAAAAGCAATTACCAAGGGTTTTGCCATTGGTGCTGCGGCTCTGACCGTGCTGGCATTATTCGCTGCGTTTGGCGATATCGTGAGCGAGATCACCGAGTATAGTTTCAACATTCAGCTTTTAAATCCTCTCGTGATATGTGGAATGTTCGTGGGCGCCTTGATGCCTTGCTTCTTCTCAGCGAGACTGATTGGTGGCGTGGAATCCTGCGCTGGATTGATGATAGAAAATATCAGGAAGCAATTCAAGGAAAATCCAGGCATCTTGGAGGGAACTAGCAAACCTGACTACCGAAGTCCCATCGATATTGCCACCAAGGGTGCCCTGAAGGAATTATTATGGCCAAGCATCATCATCATCGCTGTCACTCTTGGTGTTGGGCTATTATTAGGCGTGAATGCCTTGGCAGGATTTCTTGCTGGTGCAATCATCACTGGCATCGTGTTCGCACTCCTCATGGCCAATTCAGGTGGTGCCTGGGATAACGCGAAAAAATACATTGAGGAAGGTGCTTACGGTGGTAAAGGTTCAGAAGCACACTCGGCAGGTGTCGTTGGAGACACTGTTGGCGATCCGTTCAAGGACACGGCAGGACCAAGCCTTAACACGCTTATAACCGTCATGTCATTAGCAGCGTCGCTTTTCGCGCCCCTATTCATCAAGTTGGCAGGAATTAGCTTGCAGGTGCTCTTTTAATTCATTATCCATTTTTTTTCTTTCTATTGATGGAAAACACTCAATTCAAGAAGGATAGATTATCATCCCTGTAACTGAATGCTTGGATACTTTTTCCTGATTTTCTTCAAGCCTTTCATGGCAATCTTGCGGATTTCTGGGTCGTCCTCCTCCAATGCTTCAGAAAAATACGCTAGAAGTCTTGTAGCTGAACGGTGGTAGTTAGCTTCGAGCCTCGTTTTCAAATCCCGAAGCATGGCCCTGAAGTTCATGTGCAATTCATCCCCAAGCCATTTTAAATCATCAATGGCAGCATCGCGATCAAGCCTTGAAACTCGTGTTGAATTATCGTCCATCTATACATTTCACCTTGAAAGCACCAGCAACATAATGCCGGTGCACCAAAGTACTCAGGCGGGATTCCTATTTAAGCTTGTGGCCGGATTAACAATTGTCGCGTTAGATTTTTACTTTTACAAGTAAAGGATTACATGTACGCTCGAA
>WJJB01000408.1 GCA_014729935.1 Candidatus Bathyarchaeota archaeon
AATGGTAGCTTGGAAGTGCTTGATTATGCATCACGCCAAAATGGAACAGATAGACAATTTGGTCACCCGGGAATTCGGTAAGCGCGCCATTCCGGGAATTGCAATCGGCATCGTAGAGGGTAACCGACTGACCTTCTTCAAGGGCTTGGGATTCGCAAACCTAAAGCAAGAACGACCAATACAGGTAAATACCGTATTCAGGCTCGCATCGATATCCAAGATTATCACGACCATGGCTGTGTTGCAACTGTCGGAAAAACAGATCATTGATATCGATGATCCAGTGAACATGTATCTCTCCACGGGAGGGATTCACGTGAAATCGGGTTGGCCAGATGTCACTATCAAGCATCTACTAACTCACAGGTCTGGCATCGGCGAGCTTTTCCAGAAGCGAGATGCATTCAAGCCAGGTTTCGGGTTAATCGTTAAAGGACGCGAGACGAGAATCCCACCCCTATCCACCATCCATGAAAATTCCCTAATTCCAGAAATACCGGCGGAAACGAAATATGCCTATTCAAACATCGCGTTCTCGCTTCTCGGATACATGATTGAACAGGTAACAGGAACTAGTTTCAGGGATCACGTGATGCAATCAATCGTGAAACCACTTGGCATGGCTAACACGGATTTCATCAGGAGTGATAGGGTCGCCATCAACGAAGCCATTGGATACAAGAAACGACGATGTGGAAAGGAGAAATTCAAGCAGGTTAGGTACCTGAAAAACATCATCATGCCTGCTGGCAACCTCTATTCCACCATCGAAGACATGTCCGTGCTAGCATCCTGCTTGTTAAACTGGGGATCTTTGAATGGCGTGAAATTGTTGGAGGAAAAAACGGTGCGGATGGCTTGGAAGCCCCACTACTGGTCCCATCCTGCCATCAAGGATCACGCTTCCATCGGGTTATGCTTCCACCTCTATGGTGCAAATGGGACACGTTTCATTGAACATACTGGAGCAACCAGGGGTTTCACATCCGCATTAACCTTGATTCCTTCAGAAGGCTTGGGCTTGCTAGTTTTTTCCAATATCGACGAAATTTTCAGGAAAGCGGGAACTTTATGGATGAAAAATAGAATCTTGCAAGAATTATTTTCCATCACGGATGATTTTCAAGGTGATGGGAAAGAATATCATCTTGAAAAGAATTGCGGGCAGAAATTTGCTGGATTTTATGGTCCAAACCCTGGCATTCTCACAAACACCCGGATCATTGCAACAGCTGGAGATTATAAGGTGAAAGAAACAAATGGAGATTTATATCTATCATCCTTTTATGGCAACAAGCGAAAGGGGGTGAAGCTCATCCCACGTGATAATCCCGGTGTGTTCCAGTACAAGATCAAGCCGGGTAATGCGATCGCCATGCATGGTATCGTTGCGTTTAATCCTCAGGAGGATTTAGATGAAAGCTCAATGAGCTTGGGGTTTCACACCTTCACGAGAAAAAAATTCATGGCAACATTCAGGTTTAAGGTTTATTGCTTGATCACTGCTTTATCATTCTTGTTTGGTACCTTGGTCATCATCATCCTCCGATAAGCGGCTATTTCCTGAATTGAACTATCATTTCCAGCCTCCTAAAGCAAAACATCCCGTTTAATTAGGGACTGGAATTCAAGCACGGATACAACATTGAAAGTGACAAAGTGTATTGGATTCCCACGCCCTAACTACACTAAAGGACGTGGCTTCTTGGCGGAAAACGGGTAAAAAGCCCATTGAACACATTGAAAGTCACGTGGATTTCATCATCACTCATTCTCTGTAATGACAATACCAATTCATTCCTGCTCCCCTTCAGGTTCTTGAGTATAGTACCCATAGGTTCCATGGTAAAGGGAGAGATATCGATTAAATTGCTCTTCACGTCACCATGAGCTAATATCGGGAGTAGAAGGATTGGAGATGGGATGTCTTGATAGCAAGAGTGAATGAAATGAAGGATTGCGGATAGTACTTTAATTGGAAGTGCAGAGCCGTGTAATGCATAGCTATATGCCAGCGAATAAGTCAATGGTTGCGGGTTATTTTGTTCCTGCAAGGCATATGCCACACCGATTTGAATGAAGATATCACGTAGGAAACCAGTCGTGGTGAATCCCGCCTGGGAGAGCAGGATCTCGAGCTGAGAATCATGTGGTAGTACCTTTATGGTGATGTTATTGCTTGGTTGCAATGCAAGTGCTCTTGCCAACATGTGCCTGAATTTTTTCTTTGAATTCAGTTCAGCGAGTAAATCCTCGATATCTCGGGATTCACCAGGGAAGATGATGCATGGAGCTAATTGGATTCCTCTTTTCAAGAGCGCTCTAGCATTCTCCACGCTCCTTTCCTTATCATCCAAAAAACATTTCACCTTGAATGTAGAATCGCTTGGAATGCCTCCAATACCTTGGTGTATTTCATGAAAAAGAACCATTTCGTCATCCCGGATTTCAGCGCGAAGTGTTACATCTGGATGTTCCAAGTCTACTGAGATATTCATTTCGGGAAACTTATCAAGGAGTAGGCGCCCAACACGCCTTTCAATGTCTTGCGAGCTAAATGGGTGATGTTCTCCCACCCTCCGAACACGAATAGCAAATGTGCAATCAAGCGTGAATAACCGATCGGCCATGAAAGACATCATCCGATCGAGTTTTTCGAGATCAAGCGGGCTACGCTTGCACCTGCTGAATGATCGGATGCCTGGAATGATCGATAGGGCTTCCTTGACGTCTTGAAGGGATTCGAATTCACGAGACTCGAGAAAGATGCGAGATCTGGTCCGTTCGATGATCGTTCCTTCCAATCCCTTCCTTGATAACACGGCATGCAAGTCTTTCATGAGGGTATTGAGAAGGCGATTTTGCAACCGTTCAGACTTCAGGATGATTTCTCCCGTGAATCTCACGATGATCCAGTCATAAAAATCTTCAAGTGTTTTTGCCGGGGTATCGCTGTTCATTCTATACTATCAAGGTGTGGAAGGTATTAGCATTTAAGTCATTTCTTTAAAAGTTGGTCCCACGGCTACGCTGAGTCATATCAACAAAGTTAATGCTTTTTGCTCATCATTCTGTCAATAACCATCATAAATTGGTGTAAAATATGGTGACCAAAGGAAACATGGCAAGTGAAACAACAAGGGACGTGATCATCGTTGGTGCTGGACCTGCAGGATGCACCGCAGCCATCTATGCAAGCAGGTACAAGCTTGATACATTGATGATTGCAGACGAGATCGGGGGGTTGATGCTATACGCGGACATGGTCGAGAATTTTCCCGGATTTGGGTCAATAAAGGGGAAGGATCTAATGCAGCAGATGATAGATCAAGCGCTTGATTTGCAAGTCGATCTCATTCAAGCCCGGGTTGATTCCATTGCAGGAACTGGGAATTTCTTCACAGTAAAAGCAGGAGATGCTATTTTTCATGCAAGGGCCATCATTTTAGCCACTGGAACCATTCGAAGGAAATTGGGAGTTCCAGGGGAGGAGGAAAATATTGGCATGGGCGTGAGTTATTGCGCAACATGTGATGCGCCGTTTTTCAAGAAGAGAACGTGCTGCGTGATTGGTGGGAGCGATAGTGCTGCAAAAGAGGCTTTAGTCTTGAGCAGGATTGCGAAGAAAGTGCACGTCATATACCGGAAAAGTCGTCTCCGTGCGGAACCGTTATTATCCGATAGAGTATACAACACGGCGAATATAGAGGTAATTCACGATTCGAACGTCAAGGAAATCTGCACGAACAAGCAAGGACTCGTGAATAAGGTTTTATTGGATGATGGAAGTGAGCTGGAAACCAATGGTGTATTCATTGAGATTGGTTTCGATCCTAATTCATCTATTGCCAAGGATTTAGATATCGAACTAAATGAGCATGGTGAAATCATTGTTGACAAGAATATGTCTACTAATGTTCCTGGTGTGTTTGCAGCCGGTGACGTGACCAATGGAATCCTGAAGCAGGCGATTACTGCATCGGGTGACGGTGCGAAAGCTAGCTGGAGTGCATACCAGCACGTACTTTCATGGTAAAGGGCAGTTGCCCCCCAAACCAAGAAGATAAATAAAGATCAAAGTCCAACAAACTATAGAGAAGAGAGAAAATGATTAGGTTGAAGAAAAAAGGACACGGCAGGAATAAAAGGAATACTGTTAAAGCTCTTCTATTTATCGGGTGTTTGTTTCTTGCCGGAGAAATCATCCTACGAGCAATTAACCAGTTGAATTATTTTGAACCTCATGAGTATGGAAATAGGAATGAAATCGCAATCAAATTCAATAAGTGTTACAGTTTATTCAGGAATAACGAGCACAAAAAGAAAATCCTATTTGTTGGCACTTCTAGGGCTGAAACAAACTTGGATCCATTCTTGTTGGATGAGCTCTTTGGACAGGAGACAATCACGTACAACCTTGGAGTTTTATCTTCGGGGGGGCGGGTTCACGAGTATTTACTTAAATACTTGATCAATACCTACCTCAAGCCAGATTTGATCATTTATGACCTTCATCCACACGCATTCTTGAAAAGAAGGTTGGATGTGGAATTCAAGGATGATTATATTGACAACGATTACAATATCTTGCATCAAGTTGCCGCTCGCATACATCGAAAAGATTATGCCAATATGAATAGGCAAGAAAGGGTGCGGTTGAAATTGGTTACTCATTCATTTATAATAAAATATCTCACGAGAGCTATCAATAGATATCCCTACTTTGAAGTGCATGAGAGGGGTTTTCTAAACCTGAAAGGAAATAAGTGGAACGAAGAATTTACATGTTTTACTGAAATTGTCCACAATGAAAGCAATCTTTCTAATGCAACTGATGTATTGCTTCAAAATATCACGAGCTTGATGAATACCTCTGATTTCTTGATATTATATGGTCCATTCGGTCATGAATTCCACCAAGCTGAAATAATCGACAATTTCTTAGATTCACTAAATCATGATGATTATTTGGATTTCAATGGCGATACAAATTTCACAGATTGTAATTTGTACAACGATAAAGATCATTTCAATTATAATGGAAGCAAAATCATGACAGAAATAGTCCATGGACACTTGAAATCCATCGGTTTTTAACCGCGGGTTTCAAAAAGGTACTTGTTAATTCCCTGAGGTGTACCTGCGATGCATTCACTGGTCTGGTCCGAATTCAAAAAGGTAAATATGGTACAAGTAGATCTTAACGCTAGAGAACGGGGGAATGATTAGGTTGAAGAAAAAAAGATATGCTGAAAGGAAGAAGAATACGGTTAAAACCCTGTTATTCCTTGGTTGCATGCTTCTTGCAGGGGAAATAGCCTTACGAGAAATTAATCATTTTCATTATTATGAGCCTCTAGAGTATGGAAATAGGAATGAAATCGCAATAAAATTCAACAAGTGTTACAGTTTATTCAGGAATAACGAGCACAAAAAGAAAATCCTATTTGTTGGCACTTCTAGGGCTGAAACAAACTTGGATCCATTCTTGCTGGATGAGCTCTTTGGACAGGAGACAATCACGTACAACCT
>WJJB01000409.1 GCA_014729935.1 Candidatus Bathyarchaeota archaeon
ATATGCCTGATACTGATATCATCGCCGATGGCATTGTCTTGACTGCCGTGGATCCAGTTACCTTTCTTGAAAGGATCATCCCCCCTGGTAGAATGAGCCAAGTTGAAATCAAGAAAAAGAAGAGGAAATGGGATTTAATCTTCTCCGGTACTTGGAAGAAAGATGAATTACTTGCCATTTATGAGGAAACTCTTCCAATGCGTGGGTATACCTTGTTAAATCTCGATATAGAGGGGAATAAATCAATCTCATTTAAAATAAAGAAGAATCCACCAAAAGGGAAGGGTTCTTACGATTTCAACAAGGTAATCAAGTTTTGCACAGCCACGCTTCCAAGTGATGACGATATTAGAGTTATAGCACTAGAAACCTTGCTCCCTGATTTCATGGATGATGCTGATGGATTCAGGAAGATCAAGCTTGAAAACAAATACGATATCACAGGTATAGAGATTCCAAAGAATGCAAAGGGGAATAAGCGCTTGGCAGCCATCAGGAAAGGTACCATCACCCGTAGTTGTGATATCGATGGAACTGTCCTTGAAAAGGAGTACGAGTTTCGCGCCTGATGTCGGCTCTTCCTTGGAATGTTTATAATCCCTGTCTCCTTCTTATCTTTATTCATTGTGCATAGGATACCACGGTGAAATCCATCCCCACGGAATTACTTGACATCATTGAAATCGTCAGGAAGCAGGAAGAATGGCGAGCGAAGAGCACGTTGAACTTGATTGCCAGTGAAAATGTATTAAGTCCAATTGCACGCTCGCTTATCGACAGTGATTTCAACCACAGGTATGCGGAAGGAGATATAGGCCATCGAGAATACCAAGGCGCTCAATTCATTGACGAGCTTGAAACAATAGTGGTGCGCCTTTCCAAGGAATTGTTTGAAAGCGCGCACGTGGAGCACAGGGCCATATCGGGTGCCCTTTCAAACATGGCAACCTATTATGCTCTTTCGAAACCCGGGAATCATATCTTCGCACTTGAAGTGCCAAGCGGTGCGCACATTAGTTTCAGGGAGTTTGGAACCGCGGGTGCCCGTGGTTTAGAGGTTCACGATATTCCCTTCGATCACGAAAAGATGAATATAGACTTGGATAAATTCATACCAATGATCGAGAAGGTGGAACCTGCTATCATCACCTTGGGGGGGTCGCTTTTTCTTTTCCCACATCCCGTCCGCCAGATAAAGAAAGCTTGCAGCACCTTGGAAACCAAAATCCATTATGATGGCGCGCACGTGTTAGGCCTCATCGCGGGAAAAGAATTTCAAGATCCGCTGAAGGAGGGAGCCGACGTTGTAACGGGATCAACTCATAAGACCTTTCCAGGCCCCCAAGGTGCACTCATGCTCATGAATGAAAAGAAGGTGTACAAGAAGGTAAGCAGGGCAATATTTCCAGGATTAGTATCCAATCACCATCTTGGGAGGATGGCACCTCTTGCTATTACCTTGCTGGAGATGCTAGAGTTCGGCAAGGTGTATGCAAAGCAAACGGTATCCAACGCAAAAACCCTTGGTAAGGTGGTGGATGATCTCGGCTTGCAGGTCCTCGCAAGGAATCAAGGCTATACGGAATCTCACCAGATCGTGATAGATATCCAAGAATGTGGTGGTGGAAAACGAACGGCTGTTGCATTAGAACAGGCGGGAATCATTGCCAATAAAAACTTGATTCCTTGTGATGATGTTAATTGCGTTGATGATCCTTCGGGTTTGAGACTTGGAGTCCAAGAAATCACGCGGATGGGAATGAAGGAAACTGAAATGGAACAGGTGGGAGAACTTCTCGCATCTATCATGTTGAAACGTGAAAAGAAAGAACAAGTGCGCGAGAAAGTGAAAAAGCTTGTCTCCTTGTTCAATGATCCGCAATTCTGTTTCAAATTAGATGGAGAAGGATAAATCATGGTGGACCTGAAGGATGCCATCATCATTACCTTCATCACCAAAGACAAGCCCGGCCTCGTTCATGAGATCACGGCCATGCTTTCAGGGAGCAATATCAACATTATCGATATCGACCAAACAGTTGTAAACCAGATTTTCACGATTATCCTTATTTGTGATTTATCAACAAGTCATCTTCACGTGAAGGAAGCCAAGAAACTCATCACCACCGGCTTGGACAAGCTTTTGGAATCTGCCGGTGGTTATTTCATGATGGATGAGTACAAGTACCCACAACCTGTTGTTACTTCCAACAAGCGTGCAATGAAAGTAACCGTCATCGGAAAGGACGCCCCTGGTATCGTTTCAGGGATAACAGGAATCCTCGCAGGATTGAGCATTAACATTGAATCTATCTCCATGATATCCAGGAAGGAAATATTCGCCATGGAACTGTTATCAAGCCACGATTTACCTCCAAGCATTCTCAAGCGAGTGAAGAAGGATTTGAAACGGAAAACTCGAGAGATGGATCTTAGTATTATCATTCAAGACAAGAACGTGTTTAGCGAGGAAAAGAAGCTAGTGGTATTTGACATGGATTCAACCCTCATCCAACAGGAATGCATCAACGAGCTTGGAAGGGCCATGAGCTTGGAATCGAAATCTAGAATTGCAGCCATTACCGAAGCAGCCATGAAGGGAGAGATGGATTTTAGGGCTGCCCTAAGGGAACGGGTCCAGCTACTCAAGGGTATGAAAAAAAGCGTGCTTGAAGATATTGCAAATGGATTGACTCTCACGCCGGGAGCAAATGAATTGATAGGGGCGCTGAAGAAAATGGGGTACAAGGTAGCATTGATATCAAGTGGGTTTACATTTTTTACAGCAATTGTAAAAAGGAAGCTCGGTCTCGATTACGCATTCGGCAACGAGCTACTCGTGGAAGATGGCGAGCTCACTGGTGAATTTAATCAAAACCTTGTAATCGATGCCAAGCAAAAGGCAAAAATACAACGGTGGATCGCCCAGATAGAGAAGATACCCAAGGAAAACATTATCAGTATTGGTGATGGTGCCAACGATGCCATAATGGTTGAAAACTCGGGATTGGGGATAGGTTTTCGACCAAAAGAAATCGTTCGACGAGTTGCAGATGGTGTAATCAACGAGGATAACATGATTGGAATTTTATTTGCCCTCGGTGATTTAAGAAGGAAAAAAAGGCGATTCATTGATTTTGAATGAAA
>WJJB01000410.1 GCA_014729935.1 Candidatus Bathyarchaeota archaeon
GACGATTGCAGGAAGAATTATTGCGAAAGGGGAAGCTCAATGCCCTCAACCAGTTTTCTTCGGCAATCGCCCATGACCTGCGAAACCCGCTTGCGGTGATCAGCAACGCGGTATACATCTTGGAGAGAAAAATCAATGATAGCGAGGGCGACAACCCCCTGGTCAAACCAGTGCGAATGATCAAGGAAGAGATTGCCAAGGCAATCGAGATGCTCTCCAGCATGAGGGAAAAAGCACGCATACACGACTACGAGAAACATCCAGTTAAACTCGTGAAATTACTTGAAAGAAAGGTGAGAAACGTGGAGGCGTCCATGAGCTTTGATAGAATAACCATGACGCTCGATACTGAAAATGCGGGCGATCCAAGAAATCTTACCATTAATGGAAACCCAGTTCAACTGGAACGCGTGTTTTCCAATTTTTTCGACAATTCCATCGAAGCAGGGGCAAATCAGGTTACCATCAATATTGCAATCGAGAATACTGGTATCAATGAAGTGAAACTGGCCATCTCGGATGATGGTCCAGGTATTCCTGATGACATCGTGGATAGAATTTTCGAACCACTTGTGACAACCAAGCACCGCGGGCTGGGTTTGGGGCTACCCATTTCCAAGGAAATCATCGAGCATCACGGCGGAACCATCGATCTCACCAGCACGGGACCTCAAGGAACCACGTTCACCATCAACCTTCCTCTGATGAGTAATGGTAAAGGGAACCATCACGACGCGGTAGTTGCACGGGATGAGAATCTTTGATCTGATTTCTCGGTGGAAAAAAATTGGAAAAACCTCTCATCGTTGCCAGGCGCTCACATGAACGGAAACAAGTGCATTCAAAAAAGGTGATGCGTGGTTCATCCTTGTGCACATGGGAACCTTTAATGGAGGGAGACATGCATGAACGAGGATACGATCAAAAATCAACAGGTATGCACGCGATGCGGGTACAACATCATTTCTGGTTCACCATCCAAGTGTCCGTTCTGCGGTGCACCAGAAAGCGAATTCCTGCCAATGAATCAAGTGATTGAACAATTTACCGTGAAAGCAACCAGTGTCCGGGCGGGGGTTCGACAATTACAATCCCATCCAGATCTCGGGTACGAGCATGCAGCATATGAGATCACCACCGGAGACACGATTAATTGGATCGATTGCCCTTCATCCTTTTCTTGGTCATTGCAACCATTCCAGAACGTGTTATTCACACACCACCATTTCCTTGGAAGCATGAATTTATATAGGAAGGCATTCGACGGGGAATCCTGGTTACACGCAAGGGATGCTAATCATGATATTGTCCATTTATTTCCCGTCGACCATGAATTCACGGGAAATATCGAAGTTAATGGAATAAAGGGATATCATGTTGATGGTCACACGCCCGGGTTCACTGTTTACTTTTACCGGGATTGCTTCTTCCCATGTGATTACGTGTTTTACAAGCCGGGAAAATCCATGAAATTCAATCCATATAGTCCGATGGAAAAGATCAAGAAACAAGCAAACGTGATTACAGCTCTACTTGACCAGCGGGAGATCAATCACGTGTGCGGGTACACGTACATCGCAAGCTACAAGGAGTGGCGTTCCGCATTTAACAGCTTGATCGAATGAAAGAAAAGGATGGAAGGTTGGGATTCTCTCATCATTCAAGAAATATCAAGATGGGCGAACATCCAGCGATTTCTAAGCACTAATCCAAGAGCTGCGATGCCGAGAGAAAATCCACTCGACACGGAGAGAACGAGTGCTGGAACCGCCAAGGGAGCGACATGGATGGAATTCCCCCACACATAAAGGGCAGCTAGGGCTGCAGGAATCATGATTCCCACTATCCATCCACGAAGGGCATTCTTCCATTTTTTCACGTGGGACTTGATGATAAGTGGTGCAAGAAATGCGGCAATCAATGTCCCCCCCGTGCTACCCACTATTATATAGAGCCGGTGGGTCACCATCGGATACATGTTCAACGTGAGATCATTGAACAGGGCACCAAGGTATTCAGGCAGGTTGCCTGTCAGGAATATAAAAGCTACCAGCAGGAGTACCAGCATGATAAACCGGATGAAATTTAATGGTTTGAGCATGGTCGGCACTGGCTTGCCCACGCGCTTGTGCTTGTACTCGATGCCATCCACTTGAAACCGGAGATTTCGGTTCGCGCCATCTTGCACCTTCCATGCCATCAAGGCGACGCATAGCCTAAAGACTGAAATGGCAAGGAGGATCCACCCGTATGCATCGAGGAACGTGAGTGAATTGGTAATCCCTTCAATACCGGTGGCAAGTGCTATACTCGACACCATGAGAACCGGCGTGATGCCTGCCAATCGTGAGTGATTAGCCATGAACCCGTGAATGTACTGGATATCAAAAAGGAGTGTTGCTGCAAGGAAAGCTCCCATTGGCAAGAAAACAACAAGCAGTTCTCCTCTATCTGAACCTCCAGGAAATGATCGAACCAGCAGGTATAATACCTGCACGAGAATCGTGCTAAACAAGAATGGGATGTGGTAATGCGGCATGAATGCCCTGAGCAAGAACGCCAGCATGGTCGCCAACCCAAGAACGAGGATGGGAATCCATAAATAATCTCCAAGGCTATCCACCACGGTGCTCCATGATGCGTGAAGTGCAGCGGTTGCCAAGGTACCGGCAATGAGGAGAGAGGAAGAATCGAAGAGCAAGGAGCTTGTTGGGGAGCTGGAAAGTCGTTCGACGTCCATCACGGTTCACCAACCTGCTGGGATTTCTGAAATCGTTCAATAGGTGTTCTCTTGCCATGGTTGCTGTTTGCTTGAAGCCGACGCGGGCTGGTTCCCCGTGCACGGAGCGAACCCACTGCCGCAACGATTACCAAGCCAGGAATACCCCAGGAGATCACCTGAGCCAGTACATGGGCAATTGCTTGTTTGCGGGCGACACCTGACATGGAGATCAAGTGAACGAAATCCTGGGCTGTTACCACCTCAAACATGCCAGTAGCCGTCAAGTTCAAAACGAAACTCGCCCACGCGTTGTAAGATGTGCTCCAGCAATGCAAGTGGTATGCATAGAATGCAGGACCGGCAGGTTTACTTTTCGCAAGAGCGAGCATGTCTTCTAGCTCATCCCTTGCTTCAGCGGAATTCCCTGCACTGAAGCCCAACATTCCCATCACGGGTACACCACTAATGATTCTCGGAAAGGGATCATTTGAACCACCATAACCATCTATCAAGCCATCTGCTTGCGAGGGCGCGGCTGGATCGTTATTCATGATATCGATCATTTTCTTGAAATCTCCGCTCCACGGCCGGATAACGCGCATGTCCATTTCCCTCATAAGGTCTCGGGTATCCTCCCAGAACACTTGGAAGAAATCCCGGGTCATGTACTTTGCCTTGGTGTACCCCTTGCCACCCACCCCAGTCACGAAGTGGTCATTCGAGGTGGCATTTGCATAATAATGATAAGCTAAGGCAGGAGCTAATCGCACGATGCTAGGAGACATTTCCCACGTGGTTGGTACCATGCCCCGCGTGCATGGGATGGTGCCATTAGGCCCGTCAACGTCACCAGAGCAATCCCATAATTGATCTTTCATGTAGCCTTGAACGAATTGAACGTTATCCCCGTCCGAGTATATCCCGGTAATGTAAATCTTGTCCTCCAGATCGATATCGGTGATATTATACTCTTGCTGGAATTCAAAGCTATCAGGAAGGGGCAAGTTTTGATAAAAGGGCATGTTTTGAAACCAATCACTAGGCACCAAGTATTTCCCATTAGCTGACAAGCGAGAAACGACCGGATGCTCATTGGACCCCGCGGGATACATGTAACCATAGACTATCATGTTTTGCGGGGTGTTTTCTATCACGTGCTCGAAACAATCCTGGCTCTTGTCATCATCCTCGCTGGCGATTAAGACATCGTCATCGTCGTACACATCCACGTATAGTGGTCGCCACATCGTGAAAATGGCATTTCCTGCAAGCTGGCTCCTGATATGTCGCGGGTGTTCGCTATCGAACAATGCCAGCGCGCTCTGGTTGCATGCAGTAAAATACCGATCGAACGCCCAGTGGTATATGTCAGCGCGATGGGTTTCGCTGGTAAATCCCTGGGCCGTGTATTCCGCCGTGAGATTAACCATTACTGGCTCATCTGCCAGGGCAGGATAGCCAAGCACGCTTGATGCAATCGACTCGTGTACCATGATACTATTGTTTATACCCACTAGGGGCGTGGCAATATTCGCGCTCTCGGGAAGATCATCAAAGATGATGATGCCATCAACATGATCATCGTAAATAGCCAGCAATTGACTCAAGTTGGTGGCAGGAGAGTAAGACGCGTTATAAGGCGTGTTATTCAATGATTGCAACCACCGGTTATCTTGGGAAGTCCACACGATAAACAATTGTCCCTCGTCATGATTGATCAAACCCTCCAGTGATGCAAGCAGGTATTGCTGCTCGTTGCTTAATCCCCATGACCGGACGTCCACGACCGTGAAATTGATAACGGGATCGTCACTTGGAGCCATCCGGCCGCCATGCATCGTGTCGTTCCTTGGAACGCTGCTAGGACTAGACACGGGACCCATACCCATGGAAATGATGATGATAATTGAAGCAGTAAATGCTAATATCACACCTCGGACAGGAACGCCGTGACTTGGATTGGTTTCGTATTTCATGGTATAAGATGTGCTATCAGTGTATTTGAGGGCTTTCACTCAAATCCATCAAGAGACATAGCATGATCAGGTAATCGACGCCAGTATTCTCCGAGAATTCTGAGGGGTTCAAGCCTTTTCCGTGGTTCCGGGCAACCGTTCCCATAAACGTCTCCCCGATGATAACGGGAGGACAATGGGGATCCTCTATCTCCATGGGATAGTGGCCATTTTCGTTCTCCTCAACGGTAACAGTGTCAACATCCATGAAGGCTTCAAATTGCCATCGCATGGAATCAATGCCAGCTAATTTAAAGAAGATCACGGGGGATGGTGACCGCTCCACGATTTTCTCCTGATGAGCATTAGCCTGAATCTTCAATCGCAATTGTAACACTTGCTTGAATGCATGCAACTGATGCCGCCGCATGCAGGGCACTTCCACCTGGTGGCTTCGAGCTCCAGGAATGCATCCATGCCTTTCTCTCTGATGAATTCCAAGTTAGATATGAGACTAGTGTCATATTTTTCGTTGTACCGGGCTTCCAGCTTCTCGAGATGCTCGCAAGGAAAAGCACCACACTGGAAACAAAACGTGACATCTCCTTCCCGCAAAACCTTGCATTTTTTCTTCAGGAATGCGCAATTCTTGTTACTAATCCTGCAACCGGTGCACTTGTGCTTGCGTTTACCGCCAGCCATCGTGTAGCCGAAGAATACCACGCATGCCGCACAATTAATCCCACAGGGAGAGATTAGGTCTGGATCCATGTTGCATATTGCAAATTAATGGTAATATTAAACCTAATTCCACTCGCAAGTTTTCCACCGCAATGCAGTGGACACCTTTCCCCGTGGAAGATCTCTCGGGAAAAATTTCTCCGGTTCCAATTCAAGGATCGTGTCATGTTTGTATCCGTCTTGCGAATGAAAACCCACCATCTCTGGGGCGGGATGGATTTCGCCTCGTTTTCCAGTCCTTCGATGGACCGGCACGCTTTTAAACGATGGGTTCGATGTCTAGATCGTGTCGCGAGAGCAACGCGCCCGGAGCATTTCATCAGGGTCACCACGCGTTGAACATTGTACCGCGGGAACCGCGGGAAGCCACGCTCCTGGAGATCGTGCAAGACGGGTCAACACGACCGCGGTGTTCGATGAAGGAAGAATCCACGTCCTTTAGGATTAAATAATTCAATCCCGGGCAGTATCATTATCCACGGGGTGCTATATTTACCATGATAGAGGAAGGTGACATCCAGAAGATCGCTACCAAAAAGCGGGCGTTCAGAACCATTTTCAAGGAATTACTTAACGCGCGGGACGTGAAAACCTTGGAGTTCATACGGCGGCGTTTGGAGAAGCACATGGATGAGTTTTCTTATGACTTGGAGCGTGTCATTGATGAGGACCATGATATCGTTCAAGATTACAATAGCATCACTGTGCGGATGAACGAGAGACGGTACAAGATGGATGAAGGTTACGAGGAGGAACATATTCCCGAAATCGTGGAAGACCTAAAGCAAGAAGTGCAGGATATATTACTGATCATTGATAGAGTTGAGAATCTCATCGAGAAAAAGAAGATCACCCACGTGACCAAGCAGCGAAAGTTCATCAAGAACATGGGTGACATCATCATCGCCTCAGTAGTGTCGGCGGTCGCGTATTCATCTCCCACGATAGCCCTCTCTCCAGCGAGTCTCGGGCTTCTGGTGGTATTGTTGGTTGCCGGGTCCTTGCTCATCAAGTTTGCCAATAAGACGGATACACATTCCTTTGTTGAATCAGTGCTCATCAGCGTGATCATTTGCTTTTCAGTATCGATCACGGTGGGAATGTTCGAGGGGGAAGAAATCATCATCATCATGACCATCGCATTTGTCTCCCTACCATCAGTCCTGATTTTCGATGCAGTGATGAAGTGAAAAAGAAAGCACGTGCCCGGGGGCACGCGTGGCGCGGAAGGCACCAATGGCATGGAAGGAAAGGTTTGTGGTGTACGCGTGAATTTAAGCCAGCTCCCGGGACCAAGTTGGGTTGAAGCCAGTCCCGCCCGGCATTTGTAGAGGTGGTGATTCTCAATGTTATGTTCCCCGCAGGTTACATGAATCCCGATGTTATCTGGATATTGCCGCCATGCCAAGGGCGATCTTCATCCAGTATCAATCCTTGGATCTCGTCGGCTTGACCAGTTTCTTGAGACCCTTGGCAAAGAATGAATCAATGACATTTTGTAGCGTGGGTTCCAAGCTAGAATCACGTTCGGGAAACGAAAAAATCTCGACGAGCTGGTTCTGAAGCGCAATGAATGATATCTCACCGATGTTACGGGTGATAACGATGTTCACACCTTTATCTACCATCTCACGGACGATTGCCAAACCTGCACGCACCTCCTTTTGCCTGTAGTCATTCTTTCTATATTGCTGGCTGAGTACTGTATTGGTATCGTCATCCACGGTAACAAACCCGAAAAATTCAGCCCGGCCAAAATGCTTCGAGACAACGGAATTCAACTCCTTGCGCTCCCCGGTGAGGGGAACCATGATCGTGTGCACTTTTTCCTCCCGGGCTTCCACGATGATATTCACGTGTGCGACTTGCTTGATCTGGCTCCTGATCTTTGCTTGGAGATCATTGGTGATGTAAGTAATCTCCTTTGAGGTCGTGCTAGGGGGGAGAATGATGGATACCTCGCCGAAGTAATAGGGACCTGCTTTCCTGAACCGGATATCCTTCGTGTCCGTCACGCGATCATCTTTCGCGAGGATAATCCTGATCTTTTCCAAATCATCATCATTCATGCTCGCGTCCAGGAGACTCATGATGCTATCCTTGACGGACGTCAGTGCGCTGGTGATGATCAAACCTCCGAGCACGAGCATGAATATGCTCTCGATGTAATTCACATCCAGCCAGGTCAGGAAGAATGTCACGCTGATGGCGATTCCAACGAAAGAATCGATGAATTTATCCCTTCCCACCACGAGTAACGAGTTTAAATTGCTACGCTTGCCCTCTCTCACCAAGTACCATGAAATGACGAATATGACCCCAGTTGACACCATCGATATGATGAATGGAATGAATGCAGTCCCGGGTTCACTTGGAACCGAGAATTTATTAATTGCTTCCCTGATAACAAATATGGCGGCAATGATGAAGCCAGCGCCGAGCAACAGTGATACCAAGTTGTCGAACTTGAAAAAACCATATGGGAACTTGTCACTGGGGGTCCGCCGGCTGATACGGACGGCAAGAAATGCAGACAAGATGGAAAGCACGTCAACCAGATCGTGAACAACATCAGCCCTGAGAAGTGCCGAGTTCAGCAAAAATCCCACGATTGCTTTCACCAGCACGAGTGTCCCGTAAGCAGCCATTGTAAGTAGCAAGGCTCGCTCGGCAGTTTTCATTGCCTGCAAGTTCTTGCTTTCCAGCATCTTGGGATTAGGCATCAAGTATGCACCGCGCGCTTTTCTTCAAATGCCATGTACACATCCTGAAAGACAGGATTGTTTATGTGTATCGCGGTAAGGATTTGAACCGTCAATAATGAATACATATGCATTATAATAAACATTCGCCCCCCCTAGAACAGCGCTACGATGAAATGGCAGAAGCAAGGTTCGCACCGATGGACATGCACGTTCAATATCTCGCATTTGGCCTACCACACCCTAAACTAAACTAAAGGGGCGGGTTTTCTCTCGCAAGACGGATAAATATTCATCACGATTTCTATATAGTCGCGTGAATGAAAATGGTTGGATCACTATTTTCAAGTATCACGCCTCAAGAAGGTACAGGTTGAATGACCATGCAAAGTGATGAACCGAACGCGGGCCATAATGCCGCGATGGAACAGAACATTGACAATTTGCTAGAAAAACTCACGCTTGACGAGAAACTGGATTTGCTTTCAGGTGGTACCAGCTGGTCGACACGGCCAGTGGAACGCTTGGGGATCAAGCCAATGTACATGACAGATGGCCCTCATGGTATCGGACCACATAGTTCAGGGGATAAGACATGCACGTATTTTCCCGTGGGCATCTGCCGGGCTGCAACATGGAACGTAGATTTGCAACGAGAATTTGGTGAGGCTCTCGGGGAGGAAGTGGTTGACATCAAGTATCATGTCATTCTAGGTCCGGGGGTGAACATCATCCGCACTCCGTTGGGTGGGAGGAACTTCGAGTACCAAACAGAAGATCCCTACCTCAATGCAAGGTTAGTTGTGCCTGTCGTCCGAGGCATCCAGTCAAAAGGCGTCTCTGCCTGCGTGAAGCACTATATTTGCAACAATCAAGAAATGTGGCGAAATTGGGTGGACGCCATCGTATCTAAACGGGCACTGGAGGAAATTTATTTCCCGGCATTCAAGGCTGCCGTGGAGGAGGCAGATGCATGGTCCATCATGTGCTGCTACAATAAGGTAAATGGCGTGTTTGGAGCCGAACACGAGAAACTCGTTCGGGACACCTTGATAAAAAAATGGGGTTTTAGGGGCTTTTACGTGTCGGATTGGGGTGCAACCAACTTCACCGAAGGACCTAGTGGTTCCATGAGAGCCCGGTTGAGTCTGGAGATGCCAGATACCAATAGATATGCCAAGGATTGGTTAAAACGCGATCTTGAAGAGGGGCAATTCACCATGAAGGACGTGAATGAGAATGTCAGGCGCCTCCTGCGTGTCATGAACCTGGTTGGGTTGTTGGGAGATGGTGGGAAACGCGATGCAGGGAGCCGGAACACTCCTGAACATCAGTTAATTGCGCGGAAAATCGCGGAAGAGGGATTGGTGCTTTTAAAAAACGAGGGGGATATCTTACCACTCGATCCAAGCAAGATCTCGTCAATCCATGTCACAGGCAATAATGCGAATCATAAATTCTCGGAAGGTGGCGGGAGCTCCAAGGTGAAACCACCCCATGAGGTTACCCCATTGGAAGGTATCAAGGCAAGATGCAAGGATCAGGTAGAGATCAAGCAAGACGGGACGGCTGCCGACGTGACTATTGTGATCGCCGGCTTGGACCACGCGGGAGGGGGTGACAGCGAGGGTTCGGATAGACGATCGTTTGACATGCCCGGTGACCAAGTGCAATCCATCTTGGATGCCGTGGAAGACAACGAAAATACCGTCGTTGTATTGATGAGCGGAACCCCAGTCAACATGGAACCATGGATCGATCTTGCACCTGCCGTGATCCAAGCATGGTATCCCGGTATGGAAGGAGGTCATGCCATAGCCGCCGTGTTATTCGGGGATGTGAATCCATCGGGAAAGCTCCCCGTGACGTTCCCAAAGAAGCTCGATGATTCACCCGCCCATGCCGCCGAAATCACCTACCCGGGCATTGATGACGAGGATGAAGGACCCCGGGTTGAATATCGAGAAGGAATATTTGTGGGATACAGGCATTTCGACGCGCGTGGCATCGAACCCAGATTTCCATTCGGACATGGAATGTCGTATACCACCTTCGAATACAGTCACGTGGGCATCAGCAAGCACGTGATGCATGGTGAAAGCGAAGTTTCGGTCACCACGAGCATCAGGAACACGGGTAATCGTGCAGGGGCAGAGGTGATCCAATTATACATTGAACCAGTGCACCCTTCCAACGTGGAGCGGCCGCCAAGAGAATTGAAGGGATTCAAGAAGATATTCCTAGATCCGGGAGAAGAGAAAAATGTAACCTTTACTCTCAGTTCCGAGGCGTTGCAGTTCTTCCATGAGGAAAAAGAAGAATGGGTCGTGGAGGATGGAACATATAAGATTCACTTGGGTTCGTCCTCCAGGGATCTCAGGCTCTCGATCTCGATGCAATTCAAGCGGGATTGAATTTCCCGTCATTTTTTACCAATGCCCTTTTTTCCTTGGCGTATTCGTGCAATTTACCGCCAGGTTCGAAGAGTGATGGCGCGGTACGTTCCAATGCATCGAGCAATGGCATCACGTGATTAACCGTGGCACTGTCCGCGCTATCAGACTTTGAAAGCATGTAAGACATCGATTCACGGCAATGCTGGGCAACATGAATGGCGAATTCGTTGATGGTTTTATCGCTGACAAGTTTTCCCTCTAGAAACGGCATGGATTCTATGGTACCAC
>WJJB01000411.1 GCA_014729935.1 Candidatus Bathyarchaeota archaeon
AAATACCTGCTTCCCATCTCGTGGTGCTTAATATGTACCGTGGTTTCCTTGTCCATATAATTCAGCAAAGTTGTAGGGGGATTGTTATTATAATCATGAGCGGTACGGGCGTGAATTGCGGGATGCCCTTGTGCGTGTGGTATCAAGGGATGCGGGTGGAACGGATCTAATCAGGAGATCTACAGCTTTCTCACGGAACGCCTTGCGCCGCACGCCAGGCATATCAAGATTTGCTGCCGTCCCTGCCGCTCGATGTTCGTGTCTGGCTTGTTGCACGTGTCGCAAATCACGAATTCCTTGACATATTCCTCGATGGTGTTCAAGATGGTCCTCTTGGTGAACATGCCTTGCAGCGTGACCCGACCGGATTGATCATCGTAGCTTCCTGCCGTTCCCACCTCGTTCAAGAGGTATTTAAGGAAGTGCTTCGTTTCTCGCTTGAGTGCTTCGGAAATGCTCTTGAAATTAACAACAATGGTCTTCTTGCCTTCCGTGCGAATTTCCGCCTTTGGAAGCTTGAACCGTTCCCGGTTCATGACGTCCTCGGGAAGCTTCTCGATGGCAGCATCGAGCATTTCCATGTATTCTTTTTCATCCATGGCGTGTTGCCTCTTGCATTGACATGGTCCTCGCTACAAATAGGTTGTTACTTCGGGCGATAAGCCTCCCGGTGGCCGGGGATTTTCTCGACGATGTCCTCGTGGGCCATTTGCTTCAGCATCTTCTTGAGGATGGAGATCTCGTAACCAAGGGTATCTTTCAATGTTTCCAAGGTGACACCCTCGTCGCTATCGAGCTCGAACAGCGTTTGCAAGATCATTTCCTTCATGAAGCCCTCGTCCAAGCCATCTGGAATGGTTCCATCCCCCGTCGTGCTTCCCGCGGTGTCACCGCTAGTGCCCCCGGCGGTACTTCCTGGTGTTGCTTGATCCTTCAATTGGAACTCGATCTCTTCCATGTCATCGAATTCCAACGGCTCTTCCAGTTCATCCAATTCTTCATCGAACATGCCCTGCTCGGAGAATACCGCGCCAGCCCGGTCTCGCAGGTTGATTATGGTACCCCCGTTCTCCAGCTGCAAGGATTTTCCCGCCTCCATGATCTTCTTCATCTTCACGGCGATGCCAGCCCGGTGGAAGAGTTCCTCGTTCATGGTGGTGATTTTCCTCATTTCATTGATGATGAGGGTGATCTTGTTGCTGAATTCACTTGGCCTTGCCGTGAGCACCACGATATCACCAATCCCAAAGGCGCCGGTCACCGTTCCCGGGGCAAACCAGGTGGCGCTGATCCGGGAGGTCCCATCATCCATCACGAACCTGCATCGTTCCTTCTTGCTGGCATCCTCTGGCGTGAAGGGCTCCATGTCGACGATGGTCGCCACGAGCATTACCTTTCTCACCGGGCCGTATATGGTTTTTAGTTCCTTGTCGGTGGCATCGAGCACGCCATTCTTCACGTCGATGATGCGGACTGCGTGGGATATGTACCGCTGGAAGGGAGTTCGTTGTATCGTGTGAATCACCTAATATGCTTGCTAAGTCTTAGATGCCACGCAATAAAACTTTTGGGAAGGCTCCACCCGGGGTTTCCACGGTTGCCGGGGCAAGGCATGTATCGGCAGGCTTGCCGGAAAGGAATGGTGGATCCCACCACGATCCAATACCATGTCTTGCAGTCATCCCATGCAAGGAGGTCGAATAGGGATAATCGCGTCCAAGGGGGCTTATTCATGCTGGTAATGCATCATTCCCACCCATAATTCCCCAAATCATTCTAGAAACCACGTATAATGGCATGGATGCATCCCAATTCTCCCGATCCTTGTGCTACATCCTCGGAAATGCAAGTTAACGTGCACGGTGCGGCTTGAAAGATGCAATGTTGCATGATGGCGGTCACCCGCACCATTGCATTCATGGTGGGTGTCAATCGCGCCGGTCATGAAATGGTTTAAAAGAACAAGCATCGAACGGTTGCCAAGGCTCCTTCCGCAAACCTTTAAAGACCGGCACCACTCCACCGTACGCCCCGGCGCGATTTAAAATGCTGGCGTAGCTTAGTTGGTAGAGCAATCGGCTGTTAACCGGTAGGTCAGAGGTTCGAGCCCTCTCGCCAGCGCCACCATCTTTTACTTTTTCCCTTCCAGTGCATCAAGGTACGCGTCAGCGGGTGCTCTTTTTCCCGTCTTGATGCAATATTGGTCATGGATAAGAAATCAAAGCGCGTGCCAAGAAAATCCAATTCAAGTTACAAATGGAAGGAAAAATGATCACGTTCCCTCGATTTTCCATGAGGTTCCGCCACCGGGAGCATCTTCCAAGCCGATCCCCGCGTCCTTCAACATGTTCCGGATCTCGTCCGCGGTTGCCCAGTCCTTCTGCTCCCGCGCGCGAGCCCGCAACTCCAGCAAGTATCCAACAATGGGTTCCAACTTCACGCCTTTTACTGCAGTCACACCCACGCTTGAACCAGGGTCCACGCTTGCACCCGTTCCCCCACGTGATCCAAGAGCACCACCCGCGTGTTCCATGATGTATGCTCTATCGAGGCCGAGAACGCCAAGCATCACCTCCAGCACCTTGAATGCATTATTAACATGGAAGCTTTCTTCCGAGGGATCCATGGTATCGCTTCCCTCGCGCAGCGTGGCATTCACGTGGCGGATCAGGGAATGCATGGCAGCCAAGGCACGTGGGGTGCTGAAATCATCATCCATTGCCTCCTCGAACTCGTCAAGGTATCTCGCGATGGACTCGGGAAGCATCGTGGTATCCAGGAGTACCTGATCCAGTGCATCCATGTCCTTCCCAACCTTTCCTGCAAGGAGCATCCACGCATCCCTTGCCCGCTCCCACGTCTTGGTGGCTTGATCGAGCAAGTCCTTGGAAAAATCGATGGGATTGCGGTAGTGTGCACTCACCAGGAACATTCTCAATGCTGGCGGAGCAATTTCGGCGATAACGTCCTTAACCGTGAAGAAATTATCCAAGGATTTCGACATCTTTTCCTTGTCCACCGTGACGAACCCGTTATGCATCCAAATCTTGCAAAACGGTTTCCCGGTTCTCGATTCACTTTGAGCGATCTCGTTCTCGTGATGCGGGAAGATCAGGTCCCGGCCGCCACCGTGAATGTCGATGGTCTCGCCAAGAAATTTCATGCTCATCACCGAGCATTCCACGTGCCACCCGGGACGCCCCTTGCCCCAAGGTGATTCCCACGAGGGCTCACCTTCCTTCTCGCGTTTCCAGAGAGCAAAATCCCTTGGATCCCGCTTTTCACTGGCATGATCGCTGGAGTCCCTGCCAAGCACGTCAGCCATTTCTTTCTCGGGCTTCACGCTCAGCATCCCGTACCGCTTGAAGGCAGGCACGTGGAAGTACACGTTCCCGTTCACCTCGTACGCGGAGCCATTTTCCACCAAGGCTTGGATGAATCCCACGAAATCATCAATCAAGTGGGTGGCACGGGGGGCATACACCGGTGGCTTGACGTTCAACCATGCCATGGCTTGCTCGTATTCATCGATGTACTGGCGCGCCAGCGCTTGAATGTTGATACCGCGCTCGTTTGCACGGTCGATCATCTTATCATCCACGTCCGTGTAATTGCGGGTGAAGATAACATCGTAGCCTTTATATTCCAAGTAACGCCTGGCAACGTCAAAAGCCACGGCAGATCGCGCATGACCCACGTGGGGGGAATCGTAGACCGTGGGACCGCACGCGTACATTCGCACTAGTGGTGGGTCGATTGGCTCCAAGGCCACCTTTTCCCGTGAAAGCGTGTCGTGTATCATCATGTCCAGTCGGACCTCCGAGCCGCGGGTGACTACCCGGGGCGCGTCTTGAACCATGCTCCCGCGCTTGATATCCCGGGAGCACGGCAACGACCATTGTAGGGTGCCGCACCCATTAAACCCTCCCCCTATCATTCACAAGGGCAAGGCTTATCATCAGCTGCCCCGATCTACCACCGTGATCCAGCATGAATCGCGGTCATGGTAGGTGGTGCCGCGTCCGCTCCTTCCCGACGACCTGCAAGGCTTGCGGCGTGAAGTTGCTGTACTGGGAATGCTCGCACGGGTGCAAGATCATGCTCGAGTTCGACCGGTTCGGCAGGCTTAGCGGAAAGCACCGGTGCTCCAATGCCAAGCATGAGCAACAAGCTCATGCTCGCAAGCGACGAAAACCGTTCGATTACGATAATGATTTCGACTTGCCTTCCATTTCCAAGACATATCTTGAAAAACAATTTATGGAATCCTACCAGTGTCCTGCTTGTGGATTGCTCTTCTCGGATGAGGCTCACTTCCGCCAGCATCTCAAGCAAAAGCGGGAGCAGGATGACGAGCACCATGCGCTGTACCACGGTGAGGAAACCATTGAAATGGAAGACTCGCCTGTCAATCCGGCAAGGGAAAAAGCAAGAAGGCAAGGAATGACCGAAACAGATTCAGATCGGGGACAAGTGGGGGAACCGGTGCAATCCACGAAATCGAAGAAATCACCCGCTCCCGAGATAGTCACGCCGGTCAACACGACGGGTGATGGTTTCAACAATTTTGGACGGGTGCGCTTCAAGGGAAAGGATGGCAAGGCAACCAGGGTCCACTCCCATCAAGACTGGTACGATGCATGGAAGGAAGCCGCCGGGCTCAAGGATCGAGAGGATGGCGATGATCCACCCCCATGATAATCCGTCGTGAATGGAAGAGGGGAAAGGAGCAATGCATTTCACGATCATCCAGTGACGCCCAGCAAGTTCACGTTCATGAACCTACCGGGATGGACAGCCAGGTTAATCAGGTCCCCCGTCAATACCTTTGGATCGGTGATGCAGGTATCCCTGAAGGATGTAGGCCATGCTGCAACGATCATGGCGTTCCCCTCGCCATCATGGGCGATCAAGATACCCCGCTTGTTACCCGTAGCCTTCAAGGTATACAACAACGCGTGGTAATTCGCATGCTTGGTATCCAGCGAGTTTCCTTGGCTATCCACTGCCGATGATATCACGTTAGCAGAAAAGAATTGGTCTTGCGTGTCGATCAACTTGAATACTTGCGGCATGAAGGATTGCTTCAACGTGGCCCTGGATCCCGGCGGAAGCTCCACGAAGGAGAACTCCAGCGCGGGATCGAGATCCAGCCTGATCTTGAATAGCATGGCACGGGGTACTTTTGCATTAGATCATTTATGCTTTCCTCGACTGGCCTCCCCGGCCCGGGGAAGCTCGTCCACCATCATGGACAGTTGCGCCTCGTGTATTGCCACCGCCTCGTGCTGGTCGGCCATCCAATCCTTGGTGAATGCCTGGCAACCATCCACGTTTTCCCACCTGACATTTTCCTCCGGAACCACGTCCCAGAGGACCAGGTTTTCTGCCGGTGCGGGATCGACGGGAAGGTGCGGGCCGGAAGCAAAGGCTCTTTCAACGCGCTTCCCGATATCTTGAATCCCGTCATTATCACCTTCATCTTCCCCTTCGAGCAGGAATCCAACCATCCGGCGGATTTGCTCCCGCAGGAACCCGGTACTGCTAAAATGCAACACGTGCATCACCCGGTTCCCCGAACCGAGCCGCCTCGTTTCCACCGATGTTTCCAACGTCCTGTTAGTCTCCACCCCGGGAATCACGGGTGACTTTGCGAAGGTGGCAAAATCATACTCGCCCCCCAGGGCAACCATACCCCGTTCCAATACCGACACCGGCACGGGGCAGGTCCAACCCGGTAGGAAATACAGGTAAGTCCGTGATCGTGCCTTCCGCGGGTTCACGAATCCATCCAACCGGGCAACCGACCAGATGGAGATGGGGTGATCTTGGCTACGCATCCACGAGTTCACCTCGCACGGGTGGAATTTTCGTTGCACTTGGATGTAATACAACGCCGCCCTGGCAGACACGCCCTTGTCGGTTCTCCCAGCCACCTTGAAGTACGGGACATGGGAGCCGGCGGGCAGGTAACCGAGTGCATGCAAGGATTCCACCAGCGTCCCGTCCACCGTGGCTTGGTCGGGTTGCACCTGCGAGCCTGTGAATGGCCTCCCATCAAACCATGCCTTCATGAAATAATGGAAGGACCCTCCAAGGTTCGATGCCGCTTGTTTTTCCTGCATCTGTCCCGCGATCTTGCCCGTGACCTTGCCCGTTCTCTTTCCCTCGAACCCGTCCACGACCGACTCCACTCCCCTTGCCGCGTAGTTACACCTTCAGCAGAACCATCTTGGCCAGCAATGCGCTGAGTTGAATGACCTCGCTTGCCCCCTCGCTCAGCCTGTAATCAATCTGGCCCACGATCCGCAAGAGAGCTATCCTGAGGGCTTCTGGCATCTCCATATGCAGGATCTCCGAATGAATCTGCTTGATGATCTCCGAGCCTGCTAAGCCGAAATCCAAGAGCAATCCTTCCAGCTTTTCTTGTGACTTGTTGAGCTCGCCATCCACCGCAAGATTGATCATGTCCCGGATCTCTTCGGGGTACACCCGTCCAGTAACCTGGTATACCGCTTCCTCGGAGATTGTATCCGAGAGGGTGGATACCGCTTGGAGCACGTTCACTGCTTTCCTGCAATCGCCACTTGAAACATATAGGATCGCCTTGATGCCATCATCCTCCAAGGCAATATCCTCCCTCTCGGCAATGTGCCGGAGCCTGCCAGCAATATCATCGTCCGTGAGTGGCGTGAACCGTAGCACCGCGCACCGGGATTGTATGGGTGCAATGATCTTGTTGGAATAATTACAAATCAGGATGAACCGGCAGGTGCGCGTGTAATTTTCCATGGTGCGCCTGAGAGCATGCTGGGCAGCAGCGGTCATGTTATCGGCTTCATCAAGCACGAGAATCTTGAAGGGGGCGCCCCCCTCGGGATGGATCCGTGCAAAGTCCTTCACGACGGTACGCACGACTTGAATACCCCTCGCGTCGCTTGCATTCAATTCCTTGAAATTTTGGTGATACGTTCCCTTAAAGAGATCGTGCGCAAGGGCTATGGCGGACGTGGTTTTCCCCGTTCCGGCAGGTCCTGCGAAGATCAAGTGGGGCATCGATTGATCTGCAACGAATCCCTTGAGCCGTGCCACGATCTTGTCCTGCCCGACAACGTCCCGCAACGTCCTTGGCCGGTACTTCTCGACGAACGGTGCATGCATCATATGAATCATCCCCTGCGATCCCACCCGTGGGTACTTCAGGGGTCTCGCGTGAATGGCATACTTTAATATTCAGGAAGGTTAAAAAAATACTGTAGTAACTTTCCGGAACACGCTGGGAGCATCAGCGGGGCGTTCGCTGAATCCGCTCCATGCAGCTAGAGGCATTCATCTTGACGGTTCTTGCCTCCCGCGGGTGCCAAGTCCCGCTTGGCATCGAAATCCTGATCCGCGCCACGCAGGTTTCCCACCATGGTAATGGCATGGATTCATGCCCTCCCTGCATCTCGTGAACCGGTCCCGAGTTGATGAAAACCCATGTCATTCCCGACCACGGTGAAGAAGCGCCAGATAGACGAGGTGGAATTTTCCGACGAGATCGTGTGGATCCAAGCGAAGGTAACTGGCATTTCAAAAGATGCCATCAACGTTGATGATGGCACGGGAACCCTCCGCTTGGACCGTGGGGATGGTGGTGAGGAGGATGGTGAACCTTGCAAGGTGATCGGGAACGTGACGCAGGACTCGCGCGTCCGGGTGATCGGCAGGATCATTCCGCACACGGATAACACGTTCACCGTGAAACCGGAAATCATCCAAGACATGGATGGCCTTGACTTGGACAGTGAATTGATGAAAAAGGTCAGGGCACTAGAGCAACAACTAGAGGAGGTAAACAAGAAATGACCAACCCGTTTGCAGGAAAAAACGTGCTATCCACCAAGGACTTTTCCAAGCATGATGTAGAATACCTGATGGAAACAGCAAGCAAGATGAAGGACATGAAGCAGGACGGGAGCAAGGTGCTTTCCAATAAGATCATGGCATCCATGTTCCTTGAACCATCCACTAGGACCCGGCTCTCCTTCGATGCAGCTATGAAACGCCTTGGTGGGCAGGTGGTTGGATTTTCCGACTGGGAAAAATCGTCCTTTCACAAGGGTGAAACCCTGTCGGATACACTGCGTGTGGTGGAAAATTATGCAGACGTGGTTGTCCTGCGCTCGAAATACGAGGGTGCAGCCCGGTATGCCGCGAGCATCTTGGAAATCCCGGTGATCAACGCGGGAAGTGGTTCGCAAGAACATCCCACCCAAGCATTCCTTGATCTTGCATGCATCAAGGAAGAAAAGGGATACATCGACGGGTTGACCATTGGCTTGTGCGGGGACCTGCATTATGGCCGCACGGTGCACTCGCTGGTCCCGCTCCTTGCGCGATACGATATCACGCTGGTTCTCATTTCGCCCGAGTCACTCGGGCTCCGCGATGAGGACAAGGCTAGCTTGAAGGAATCTGGCGTAACCTTCAAGGAAGTCGAGTTGCTGGAAACCGTCATTGGAGACTTGGATTGCTTGTACATGACCCGGATCCAACGAGAACGCTTTCCCAGCGAAGAAGATTACCGCAAGGTCAGGGGCTTTTACGTCTTGAACCAAGATACCCTCAAGGGTGCCTCGGACCAGTTATTACTCATGCATCCCCTCCCGCGAATCAACGAGATCGATCCAGGCGTCGATGCATTGCCACAAGCGGTGTACTTCAAGCAGCCCATGCACGGGTTGCACGTGCGCATGGCGTTACTCGCCTTGATCTTCGATATATTGTGAATCCAGTTGCAATTTGCCATTTCCATCACGGGATGCCTGTACATGCCTGAAGCCGGTTACCTGATTTGGCTGGCAGGTGGATAGGCTGGCTTCCCCTGATATGCGTGGTTCAATTAGGGAGGAATGGAACGAGTGTTGGGGAGCCTCTCTTCTGAATAACTATTCTACCTGTTCTGAATATTTATCTTGGTTGATTTACTTATAGGGTTCAATGGATCGACAAAAAGAATTCTACGAGATGTATTGGAACGGTCGTGAAAAGGTAGGATATCACCATGGTAAGGAGGGATACACATTACCTCACCGGTTAGATTTTGCGCTCAATCTCATCCTTGAAGAGATTACCCAAGCCGACCATGACATGAAGATTCTCGATATTGGTTGCGGAGATGGTGCAATTGGCATGCTATTGAAACAAGTTGATTTCCCGCATCACCTTCACGTGCATGGCGTAGACATATCTGAAAGGGCGTTAGAGCTAGCGAGCGCTTATTATACCGAGACAAGAAATGTAAATGTAGATAACATCGATCTTGGAACCATTTTCCAAGGGGAAAAATTTAACATCATCGTTTGCATGGAAGTTCTTGAACATATTTTCCACCCGAAACGTCTTCTACGTGGAATTCATGGTCTTCTAACCACTGGAGGATTTGCCATTCTTTCCATTCCAAATGAGGCACTTTGGATTCACCGGTTGAAATTATTGCGTGGAAGGCTCCCTGATTCACACCTGATTTGCCCTGGAGAACATATCCAACGGTTCACCCTTGCCACATTCTCCTCATTGCTCTCGCAATGTGGGTTCAAGATAGCATCCCTTCATCCCGATCTTGCGATACCTCGTGGTTTAAAGATATTCAGGCGAATTCTCAAGAGATTTCCATCATTATTTGCATCCCAGATTGTAGTAAAAGCCGTCCCGGTCGTGTGATAAGCGAAATATAAGGAAACGTGGGAACACGGCCGCTCGTTGACCAGAGATGTGGCTCGTGCACAAGAATCCTTAACGAATCACTCATCAAGCCATTGATGCGCGTGATTTCATGGGAATGAATCAATATTGTTTTAACCGGGCAGGTCCGGCCATTACCTGTTTTCCCCCCGCCCCAAGAACCACGCGTGACAGTTTCCCGGCACGTGGCGTGGTTCCCGAAGGCACGTTGGTCCATTTGGATTCTGGTCGAATTGCACGAGTGGAATCACCACACGTTGAAAGGGGGGCCAAACCGGATTCCTTGAAAGCGAATTCAATCCAGGCATTGACTGAAGAGAACGGGTTTTTTTTCAGAGGATCGGTGACCTACCAACTGACTCGACACCTACTAAAGTAAAGGACGTGGTTTTCTTTCGCGAGATGAATAAAAAATGGAAAAAGTGGAGAATCCTGCTCCAGGGTTTTTCACGCGGGTGGAGCACGGTTTGCCTTCAGCTGCATCATGATGGCAATTACCACGCTTGCAGCCGCGCAGGCAATGGCTCCAACGCAAGGTGCAAGGAAAATTGAGACCCTTCCTATTTCAAAGATTAGCCAAATCGATGGAATGAAGATGGGTGCAATCATGGCATAAAACAAGATCTTGTCCACGAGCGCGTCACCTTGCCCAAATCGTCCCGCCGCAAAAGCCAAGGATGGTGCCATGAATAACAGGTGAATCAAATAGTCCTCATCATGAGTATCCCAATTAGAAATGGATCCATATATGAGGAAAGACACCACGGCGGGGATTATCCCGGACAATCCCACGAGGTATCCCTGCAATTGCTGTATCTTCTCGATCTTCAACAGGGAAAAGACAAGCACCAACGCTACCGAAACTACATTCAGTACAAGTATCGTGGTGAGACCCGGTCCCTCGGAGCTGAACTCAAGGATATTGATAGTGACAATGCAACCCCCGCTCGCCACCGCCAGCACGAATATCCATATCTTCATTAGCCTTTCTTTCTTATCTCCTTCTGGCATTATTTTTTACCTCTTGCATGTGTTAACCATACTTCTTGATGGTCATGTATATTACATGTTTTCGAGTTATAACATCTTCGTCAAGATTCCCTTCGTCATGTCGCTTTAACCATGAAAAACCCATTGCCATGAGTCAAGATCCAGGTGCTTGTATTCACGAGATGCCCATGGAAGTATTAAATGTAATCATACTTCATGCCGACACTTCAATGATGAATCAGTGCACTGAAAAAAACCGAGGAAATTGAAGAGAGATATCCAATGACGATTATTTCCGTTCCAGCTGCCAGTATTCTATGCTCGAGATGACATTCTCCACGTATTTATCCAAGCCATGCTCCATTATCCCCTTCTTGATAATGGCGAGCATCCCTTTCTTGTCAGTTATATTATCGGGAAGTTGTTGCTCATGTTGTGCGAATAGAACCAACATGTAAAGTAATCTCACGCTGGGATTGTTTGGGTCGGTGAAACGGCCAGGGTTATTAGAGAAGGAATCCATGTTCTTGTTGGCAATCGCCTGAATGAAATCTTTCACATTATGTTTCAAGAAGGTGATTCTATTCTCGTTTTCGAATAATGCATCGAATTTCCTGAATGCATCGTCTTTTTCCCAATTTCTAAGCTTCCTGTTCACCTTCACGCCGCCATTTTTCACGTATGCCTTGAATTCCTTGTAGGTTTCAAAGGCAAGGTAGATCATGCCAACGAAATAATAAAAATACCCGAGACTCCCATTCGGCTTCTCTTCCAGCGGGTTCCACCGGGTGACATTTACCTTTTTCCCGATATTCTCGGTACCAGGTACTTTTTTTGGCATAATGAATCCCAATAACCATTGCAGTTGCCGCGAGCACGAAAACTGGTGCTAACGCAAGCCAAATCATGGCAAATGCAAGAAATCGTATAAGTTTTGGGCATGTGATCTTCTTCAAAAAGAAATACCTCCTCCTGTTACTCAACTGACTCGACACTCACCATGCATGTATGCTTTTTCTCGCCCATCATCCATTCCAAATTCAATCTCATTGTCCAATAACTTGCAGGGGGCAAGTGAGAATGATTTCGAACTATGGCATGATACCTTAAGCACGACTTTCGTGGTGCCAACCATCGATTAGATTCACCCGCGTGTCATTTTTCCCGATGTTTTTCACACTGCATCACGGATCTCGACTTTCATCCCCGAAGTACCTATCTTGGCCGAGAAATAATGTGTGCCTCCCAGCGCGCGCCCGCGCACGTCCGTTCCACAAAGTTTTATATAAACCAACGATTCACTTCTACTACATTCGAGGGTGCCGTTCCATTTCGCACCCTCGAGCAAGGACAAGGAAACAATATACCGTGAATCATCATGCCGAAAGAAAAGCCACACCTGAATGCTATCATCATCGGTCATATTGACCATGGAAAATCAACCACCATGGGACATATCCTGGTGCAGGCGGGAGCGGTGTCGGACAAGGAACTACGCGAGATGGAAAAGCTCGCCTCGGAACTCGATCGGCCCTCATGGAAATTCGCTTATTTCATGGACCGGTTGATGGAAGAACGCAAGCGTGGCATCACGATCGACCTCGCTTTCAAGAAATTCGAGACTGACAATTATTACTTCACGATAATCGATGCACCTGGCCACGCCGATTTCGTCAAGAACATGATCACCGGTGCTTCGCAGGCTGATTGCGCATTGCTAGTGGTAAGCGCGAAAACCGGCGAGTTCGAGTCGGGTATTGCAGCAAATGGTCAAACAACCGAGCATGCCTTCTTGGCAAAGACGCTCGGTGTCAACCAGATCGTAGTCGGCGTCAACAAGATGGACGATCCTGTCGTTAACTACTCGGAGGACCGTTATAACGAGGTAGTTGCTGAATTAAAGAAACTCCTGAAACGTGTCGGTTACAAGCCGGATAACATTGCTTTCGTTCCCATGTCAGGCTTAATGGGAGATAATTTGAAAGAAAAATCGGAAAATACGCCCTGGTATGACGGAGACACCGTGCTCCAAGCCTTCGACAAGTTCGAGGTTCCCGAGAAGCAAGTAAACAAGGACCTCCGCATCCCCGTTCAAGACGTGTACAAGATCAAGGGTGCCGGCACCGTGCCAGTCGGCCGCGTGGAAACCGGCAAGTTGAAGGTCGGAGACAAGGTGGTTTTCATGCCATCGGGCATCACCGCAGAAGTTAGGAGCATCGAGATGCACCACGAGGCCATGAAGGAAGCCGAGGCGGGTGACAACATAGGTTTCAACATCCGCGGTGTTGATAGCAAGAATATCAACCGGGGCGATGTTGTTGGTCACGTTGGCAAGGAACCAAACGTTGTAACACCGGACAAATTATTGCAAACCCAGGTGATCGTCATCTGGCACCCGACCGCGCTCAGCATCAATTACACTCCCGTGACGCACCTCCACACTGCACAGGTTGCCATGCGCTTCGCAAAGTTGCCCAAGGGCATGGACTACATGAAGCGAAATGACAAGGGCATCGTGATGCTGCAACCCATGAGAAAGGTGTGCGTCGAGAAATTCGAGGATTTCGCACCATTAGGTAGGCTTGCAGTGCGAGATATGGGCAGGACAGTTGCCGTTGGGCTCGTGCGGGACATCGTGGATTCCTGAAGCAGGAACCACCACGAGAGCGTTCCATCACCTTAATTTTCCCTTTTTTGTTGTTTTCATTCATTTTCATTC
>WJJB01000412.1 GCA_014729935.1 Candidatus Bathyarchaeota archaeon
GGTGGATCGCTTCTACCCGTCATCCAAGCTCTGCTCGAATTGTGGCTACAAGCACGACGATCTAAAACTCTCGGATCGGGATTGGACATGCCCCGATTGTGGAATGCACCACGACCGGGACGTGAACGCGGCTACAAAATTGGACGGCGAGGGAAAACGAATCCTTCGAGAAGAACGAAACGTTACAATCATCAACTCATCTACCGTGGGAACCACGGGAAGTCACGCTTCTGGAGATCGTGCAAGACCCGAACCGTTGGATGCACCATCCACGACGGGGACGGCGGTGGTCGATGAAGGAAGAATCCACACCCTTTAGTTTAGTTTAGGACGTAGTAGTTCAACCAGTGAATGAACTGACCGTGCATTTCCAAAGTTTTAAACCCCAAACCCGTTTATTCATAAATAGATAATTTCTTCACAATAATCAAGAGCGTGTTCAACGTGCCAAGCGATAAAATTAGCGCATTGTCAAAGGATCTAGCAAAATTAATGAAGGATATAGGTGAAGTTGAGCTTGAAAACGTCGATCTATTTGCAGAAACGTTAGAACTGAAATTCCTCCCGCAGGTCATCGCAATGGCTGGAAAGCAAGCAGTTGCTCCTGGACTTGCAGCGGGTAAAACGTTAAAGGATTTTGAATGGGAGGATACAAAGTTCGATATCCCTTATCAGGATTACAAGCAACAAATAGAAGAGGTCGAGTTCAAGCGTTCAAACGGTACATCAGTCATAGTTGGCGGTGAGCAGGTGCCCCATTTCTTCGGGTGGGAAAATGAAAAGAATCCCCATACACCCATCGTAATCTATGACGTGTTTGACCATATGAGACACAAGGCCCCTGGAAAAGTAAGTGGTGTCCCCAGTCCCATCAAGAAGCACTACTTGGAGGTATTCGAGGATCCAGTAGAATGGGGGAAGTTAGCAGTCGAAAAGTTTGGTGCAGAAATGCTCTCCTTGCATTTCGTTGCCACCGATCCCGATGCATTTCCTGGCGATCCAGTTTTCAAGCCAAAAAGCCCCCGCGAATCTGCCAAGTTATTCGAGGACATGTTGCAAGCCGTGAAAGTTCCCGTTTCCATAGGTTGCAGTGGTGCCAAGGAACACGATGTTGAAATGTTCAAGGCAGTTGCAGCTGTATCGGAAAGCGAGAGGTTGATGCTCTCTGCTGCGGACAAGGAAACTTGGGAACGGGTGGTTCCGATCGGGATGAAACACGATCATAATGTCTTGATGTGGACACAGCTCGATCCAAATGACCAGAAGAAATTGAACCTTGGGGCACTTGAAATGGGGCTTCCCAGGGATCACCTGCTCATGGATCCCACGTGTGCCACCCTTGGATATGGATTGGAATACTCTTATAGCATTTACCAGCGATACCACTTGAACGGCCTCAGGGGCGATACATCTCTCTCCTTTCCCATGTCTGCCGGTACCACCAACGCGTGGGGTGCCCGGGAAGCATGGATGAGCGAGAGAAAGCATCCTGAATGGGGTCCAAGGGACTTGCGTGGTCCATTATGGGAAACCTATACTGCAATATGCCTATCCATCGCAGGCATGGATATTGCCATGATGTTCCACCCGGGAGCGGCAACCATGTTCAGGGAACTGGTAAAGAGTTTCAGGAAGGATCTTCCATCACTCATACCCCTAGCCAGCGATTGGATCACTCTTGAAATCTAAAGGTATTTTTTCCCTCCCTCAACCTTCTTTTCCTTTAATTAAGTGGTAGTCAAGAAGTTCATCAAGGTTATCAAGAACAGGGCTAGAACCATCTTCGGTTTGGCTGTATTTTAAAATGAAGGTCACATATCGAGAATCAAGTCGTATTTTAACAGGAGTTTCACTGCCCGGGGGCCGAATGTCACCAAGATATAATAATTCTCCCTACCGCCCATGTCGAGTGAATCGTCCTTGATCGGTATTAGGACTTGCCGGTTACCCACGGATGATGCGGTCATGTGATCCGGGTAGTTGAAGTCCGCCCTGTTTTCTTCCGCAGCGACGGTATGCAATTTAGTGCTTGCATCCTCCCGTGTACTGGCGGCTAGATCATAATGAAGTTGCAAGTAATTGCCCCGTTCGTGCTCGTTCATTAGAATCGAGGTCGTCGTGTGATAGCTTCGCAGGAGTAAGTTTCCGACCGTGATATTCTGGAAATTATCCTTAACTTGCCTCCAACTCTCCAATATCCAAGGTTGAAGCCACAGTAATTGCGTGATAGAAAATGATTGCAGATTTAACTCGTGGGAAATGACGACACGTTTCTTGGTTCCATTTGCAGTTTCCACCCGTTGTGTTTCCACGAGGGAACCACCCCCGTTACCCTTGCAAGATTTGCCCGTGGCAATCCGAGCCAAGGGAAGCTTGAAGATCCGGTAAGCGTTTCTCATGAGCCATGTTCTCAACAGGCTTTTCAAATTAAATGGCAATTCCGAGGTTGCCTCCCATATCCCTCGCGAAAGTTGGGATGCTTCCAAAGTTGGCGTGGCGCTACCAAGGATGATCCTGTCCCAACAGTTTTGTACCAAGCCTGGCGTGGAAAACATTTTCTTGTAAAAAGTGACGGGGGTCATTCCACCGATAATGCGATGATCCAACTCCACCCAAAGCCGCGGGTAATACTTCATTTTTTCCGTAACTTCATGGA
>WJJB01000413.1 GCA_014729935.1 Candidatus Bathyarchaeota archaeon
AGTTTCATTTAATTTCTTCAATCTTGTTGCGGATTCCGAGAGCTCTTCTCGGGCGAGATCAAGATGACCCATTTCTTGGTGCAGGTCCGCTAATGCTTGCAATATAACTACAATGTTGAATTCATACGACCCTTGTTCATCCAGTTCTATCTCTTTCAAGATTGCTAGTGCTTCCTTGTATGAAATCTCCGCATTGTTACAATTTTTTTCTCGGGCGTGAAGTTTTCCCCGCTGGGATAATGCAAGTGCCAAGCTTCCCTGGTGCTCCATCCCGCCCCTTTCAATCAATATCCTGAAGGTCTTGATGGCTTCATTTATCTCTTGCTTAGACGACATGAGTCGTCCCTTCTTTTCATGGATCTTGCTGGTCCACAACCGGATCCTTCCCATGATGGGATGAACTCGGTTTTTTTTATTCTCTAAAAGAAACTTGCTTATTTTCATCCCATCAGTAAAATTACCGAGCGCTTCATCATATTTCCCAGATTGAAGGAATAGAATACCCAGTTCCTCGATGCACTCGAGCAACAATACCTCGCTTGTTCCAGGGAATTCATGGCGTATTTCTCTTAGTATATGGATGCTTTTTTCAAGATGATGAATCCCCTCATCTTTTCCCCCCTCTCCATCCATATTCGACTGAGAATCCGGTGCACTCTCGCCATACCTTCGAATTTTACACGTGTTTCTTCATCTATTTCTTGATAATGCTGAAGTGCTACTTGAAGGGAGAAAATCAGGAAATATCTTGCAAGAGAAAATTGAATTGATTCTTCTCTGGAAGAACGCATTGATATGGTCCATGCGTCTCGTATCCGTGAATGTAATCATCACTCACGGTGTGATAATGCCCCCAGTAAAAACCAATCACATCGATCGCCGGGTGTGAGAAATCCTGCACGAACTTCTTGGCAGGGGGCTGGCAGTGATGGCAGAGTAGTGCCGGTACCGGGATATCTCTAGTACCATTCCCCAGGTTAGTCTCAACATCCTGCCTAAACGCGTGAATCAATTTTTGCTTGAATTGTGACCATGGCACGGGGAGCTCTCGCTTGTTGTAGTAGGGAAAACCGTACATGTAGCACTTTTCGTCCAGCAAGATCCCCTTATTCTTGAGCAAGAACATGTTCGCACCAAGTGAGAATCCATCCAGTGTTTCTTCGAGGGATACACGGGCTTGCTTTGCCATGGACGCACTTGCCCTGTACCTGATTCTCAAGCTTTCCTCGTGTGCATCAGCATCAACCACGAGCTCGTTTTCCACCGAACCAAGCTTTACAATACCATCGAACCAGTAATCATGGTTCCCCTTGACGAGCACCAACGGGATACGAGCGTCCAGCCATATCCGTACCTCTTGCAACATGGCAAGGGGCGAGTTATAAAAGTCAATTGACTCGTTTCGGAAAAATGACATTAAGGCCAGGTAATCCCAATGGAAATCCCCGCAAATTACCACGGCTCTTGTCTCCTTGTGGTCCAAGTTTTCAAATCTGGCTTGCAAGGAATCGTAATACTCCTGGGTGTACCCGCATCGTGTATGCAGGATCGTTCGCTTGGTCAGAGCTGCTGGAAAGTGAAGATCGGACGTGAGGGCAACATGCATTGGGACCAAACCAAATTTTGGCAATGATAAATCTATAAAAGTATCACCCCTTCAATAGATTACCACGGTTACCAATAACCAAGCTGGTGATAACGGGGCACATGATGCTACAGCAACCTCAGGAGCCATGGACGATCATTTTTAATCTCATCTTCTACGTATTCCTATTCATATCGATTTTCTATGGCCAGAAGATACAATACTGGCAGTATTCCAAGAAGGTGGAATCATCTCTCGTCAAGATTAAGGAAAAGCGGCAGGAAACAAAAGATCGGGTGAAGACCAAAATCATCGAGCTACGAAAGCGGATAGAGGACCATAAGCCACCCGCGGAACGGGATGGTTCAAAGGCAAAGTTATCTGCCAAGGAACTTGACACCTTTCTTGACGAGTTCATGCAATTCTTCATGATCCAGCCTGAATCAATGGATCCCGCGGGTATCGTGGGCAAGCTCGATCAGCTGATAGACGTCCGGGAAAACCGCTGGGATGATACCGTGCAGGAGCTGGTTCCGGGGATTGACGAAACTTGGGCTTCAAACTTGGAAAATCTCATAGAGGCTGCACTAGCGGTAGATAGCGTGTACAGGATAGTCCGTCACTTTTACGTTCAAGGGAAGAAGACCAAGAGCCTCATCTTTGTAATGCAAATTGCCATGCAGATCAAGATCATCGAACAGATGGTCGATGCATATGCAAAAGCCTCCAAGGCATTCTATCACGGTCAACCGATTGGAGATGCGCTCGGCCCGCAGGTTGCAGCAACCTTGGTAAGGGACTTGGTTGCTGGGGGGGTGGAGCCGGAAGATATTTGCAAGGAAACCATCCTGCAGGAAGTAAAGTACAATGGCCGCACCTTGCACGTGATTCGTGCCAAGGGACCTGGGGGCACGGTTGGCAAGCCAGGCCAAGCTATCAAGCTGCAAGTGGAGAAGTTGGGTGGTAAGGTGAACCGGATCATCATGATTGATGCTGCCATGAAATTAGAGGGTGAGGCATCTGGTTCCATCGTGGAAGGCGTGGGTGCGGCGATCGGGGGCATTGGCGTGGAAAAATTCAAGATTGAGGACTCCTCGACCACGGCAAGCATTCCCATCGATGCCATCATCTGCAAGCAGAACCTCGTGGATGCCATCACGACCATGCGGAAGTCCATCTCGAACAGTGTCAAGAAAATAGTCGAGCGTATCAAGATCGCCATCGATAAACGCACTAAGGAAGGCGATGTCATCATCCTGGCGGGAATCGGGAACACGATTGGTATTGGCATTTGAATATTGAAGGAGGGTGCTGGCAATCAAGAAAGAAAACAAGGGGTTGCTCGTTACTCTCATCGTCATTGGGTCATTCATCGGCGGTGCATTCGCCGCGTTTGGTATCCTCAAGGTGGTAATGAAAACACCCATTCCCGTCGTTGTGGTTACATCAAAATCAATGGAACCGAACATTCATGAAGGGGATATCTTGTTTATCAAGAATCAGTCTGCCGATGAGATAAATGTCGGAGATGTGATTGTATTTGAAACCCAAGGAGCGTGGTCCTCTCCCATCAATGAACCAGTGGTACACCGGGTTATCCAAAAGGATTTCAACGTGGGAGAGCAAAAGTACTATTTCACCACTCAAGGTGACGCCAATCCCTTCCCGGACGATCCGATTCCGGAGGATAACCTGTATGGGCGTGTCGTCGGACGGATCCCATACCTTGGTTGGATCAAGCTTTTCTTGGATAGATCTGGTATTGGGATTTACCTGTTAATCGGTATTGGTGTCCTGCTTGTCATTAGCATTATCATGGACTTCATGAAGGAAAAGGAACATATCGAAGGGGAGCAGGAGGCAGGCAATGGAGATGAAATTGATCATCCCACCACGGGTTCCCCTGAAGTTGCTGGGAACGAATGAATAGAAACAAGGTGTCAGGAAATTGGGAGAATCGTGATCCACTGAAACCCGCAAGAATACGATCCTCGTGTACCTGCAAAGACTGCTGGGATCACGTGGCAGTAAGAAAGGAAAGGACTGTAATCAGGCTCGGCATACAAGGTGAGAATCAAGTGATGAGGGAAGAGTTGAGGCGAAAGCTTTCGGACATGCTCGATGACAACATCCTGGAACGGGGATTGATCTTGCTCGATGATCACCTTAAGCCACTATGGACCTTATTTGACCAGCGCCAGGTGCCCATGGATGGTTGGAGCGACGAGCAGGTGGAGATTCTCTTCAAGATCTTGGCGCGCATGGACACCGATAAGGATGAAAAAGCAGCACGTGTTGGCGAGCGAGAAGGAAGAACCCCGTCGGGATACGTTTTATCCCTTGCCGAAGGATTTGCACATGGTATCGGCCGTAGCGGGAATATTGCTGCCATGCAACCAAAAGCACCTGGTGGTTCCATCCTTAATCTCATGGCTGATCGATTAGCAAATAGCCTCTTGAAGCAAGTGGGACTACCACGGGTGAAGGCATCCATTGTCTTTCCAGTAGCCACTGGCATGAGCATCGCCTCTTGCCTGGCTGCCATCCATGGGAATTGGGTGAGGAAGGACAAGCACAACCCTTGGAAACGCGGTGAAGTTATTGTACCAAGGCTCGATCACCGATCTCCCTTGAAGGGCATCAGGTTTAGCGGGTTCACTCCCCGCATTGTTGAGGGGGAGCTCGACGGCCATGGGGTCGTGGTACCGTTGGAACATATCCAAGAGGCCATTGGCCCTGGAACCGGAGCCATTCTTAGCACGACAGCTTTCTTCCCCCCTCGCCAACCTGATTGCATCAAGAAAATTGCGAAATTATGCGCCGATGAGGGAATTCCTCACGTGGTAAATAATTCATATGGTATTCAAAGTACCCGGTACCTGGCTTTATTGAGGGGCGCCATCGATGCTGGCAGGATCGATTACATCGTGCAAAGCACGGACAAGAACTTTCTTACACCAGTTGGGGGTGCCGTGGTGACTTCACCATCGAAAGAAAAGATCCAAGCACTGAGCAGGGTGTACGCGGGGCGGGCAAGCGCGCAACCCATCTTGCAATTCATGGCTTCGGTCTTGATCCTTGGCATTTCGGGTTACAAGAAACTCATGGAACAACAAGTGGCACATAGGGATTATCTTGAAGAAGAAGTTGGCAGAATAGCTTCCAGGGCAGGTCAACACCTGCTTGACGTCGATAATCCCATCGCGGTTGCCATGTCCGTGAATGGTTTATCCAAGGATCTCGGTGGAAAATTGTATACCCTCAGGGTCACGGGACCCAAGGTGATATTCCCCGGGGATTTCGGCAGTTGCATTGATGATTATCCCGAGCCTTACTTGACATTGAATGCAGGTATTGGAGCAAGAAACGAGGATTTCGAACGGCTTATCGGTAAACTCGAGGAAGTATTCTTGGATAAGTGAATATTCCCCCTGCAAGAACTAATTCCTTCAAGGGCGGAATTCCAGAAAGACGGGGTAATTTCGAGAATTGCGAAAGTCCAAGTAGACTTTAATACCTCCAAGTGTAGATCTAACCATCTTATCGAGAAAAACTGCAGGTGAGAATGCATATGACTATCATCGAGAGTTACCAGAAGGCAAGGGATGTGTGGACAAACAAGATGCAGGTGCTCGATCTCTCGAGCCTACCTGCTGGATGGAATCAGAATGAGGCGTTCCATGCTTGCTACCACGCGTGCAACGGTCCTTCCG
>WJJB01000414.1 GCA_014729935.1 Candidatus Bathyarchaeota archaeon
GAGGCATTGCTTACCTTAAAAGCGAACTACGAGCATTTCAAGGGAGCATTGCAGGTCCGGAACGTGTATGAGGATTACTGGGTACTCGAATTGAAGGAAATCTTCACCAGGGACGTGGAGGAGTTTTACATAGAGGACGAAGCGTATAGCCGGAGCGAGGTAATGACCCTTGCCTTCATCGCATACTCGCAACCGGTTCCCAAGCGGGTGCTTCGCTTCTACCGTGGCAATGCTGCAAGCACTCACGCCCGCAAGTGGCTTCGCGCGGGTTTCTTGGAATCAAAAACGATCACTCGGGGCGATCCCGTTCTTTCCGATTTGCTTGAAAGGCACGGGCGTGATAAAAACGCTCGCCTGGAAGAGATGGAAGCACGGATCGAGGAGGAAATCGAGAAGCTGAAGGAGAAGAATGATGCTGAATCCATACAGGTGGATGCAAGGGATTTGGCAAGAAAGAAGACCAAGCGAAAAAAGCGACGGGAGAAACCAACCGATCGGCTTGAATGCTTCATCACCACGCCCAAGTTTTCCGGATATTTCAACCTTCCTGGAGACGTGTCGACGATGAAATGCGAGCTGGAGGAATGGAGGAGCATCTGCGACATGCTGGACTAGCGTTACTTCACCACATTCACGAGGGATACCAATACCCATGCCACCACGGGAGCACGGTTCCCGGACAGATCCCATCAACCGGGCAAGATGAGCACGGGTGAGAACCGCCTGATCCGGGGTTGCCATGTACGGGTAATTTTGCGCCATTATATTTAGGCATGAAGGTGCGATCAATGTTCGCGCATGATCGCGTTGGCTACCACCGTCCAGCCAAATAACGGCCAATACACCCGACACGTAAATGGATGACTCACATGATCACCCAAGCTCTCATTCTCAGCAAGTTTGACCAGCGAGATGGACCGGGACTGTACATCAGCATTCCGAGGCTTGATCACGAGGATAAAGGCATCATCGAATTCATTTCGAAATGCATGGACTTGATGCATCAAGAGGGCTATTTCTTGAACATGTCGGGAGATATCATCACTGCCAACTATTATTTCGAGATCACCAATCAAGGTGTCCGGGGGAAACGAGACATGGGCTTGCTCACCTTGATGTTTCACGTGGTGGGTGGTGAAGGGCAGGTAAAAAGCGAAATCGCCGAATTTTCAAGACTCCAGGAGGCATACCTCAGGGATCTCGTGATGAAGATCAAGCGTGATGTTATCATCACCCGGAATGGCTTGTTCTCGGAGAGGAGCAAGCCAAGGCTTAAAAGGCTACTTGCTCTCCATTTCAGGATCATTTCCATCAACAACTTTCCATTGTTTGCAAAACCCACTGGATCGCTTGCAGATTTCTGGATCATGTCTACCAGCAGCATTGAACCCATGCCGGTCTTTCTAGCAATGCGCGACCGTGTATGCTCTTCGGGAACGGTTACCTTGAAAACACAGGTGATGCGTACGTTCCTCCTCCAGGTGAAAGCCCACGTGTATAATTGCCACGGAATGCTTGATGGGAACGGGGATGAAGGGGGTCCCTGCCAAGCTTGCATGCAAGTCCATGAAATGGTAAAGGGAATGATTTACCTGTTCAACGCGGGAGATATCAACGCGAAACACGAGATCCTCGAGACATGCACTCACCTTTCCACCATGGAGATCCCCACCTTGAAACCGATGCTCCTGCTGGGAATCATTAATGGGAACGACCACGTCGATTCAACCGATCTCGTGCACGGGACACAATCGATCATGCAACATTTACGAAAATTGCGTAAATATTTTTCCCTGCTGCACGTGGAACACGTGGATTTGGAAGATATCGACACGATGGTGAAAGTCATCAAATTCTTGATTAATCTGGTCCTGTAACCACGTGCTTGGGGATGAATGCCTGCCCGCCTTGCAATCATTGATTGAGATATCACTGGGACCACGTGGCATCTTGGTGAAAGGGCTCGATGCCAAGCGTGTGACATGTGGCGTGTGGCGTGTGGCGTCCTGCCCTTGAAAAAAAAGGGAGATGGTGGGAAGAATTAATGGATCATCTGGTAGATATCCTTGATGATCTGATCCTTAAACCTGAGAATGGTTTTCGGATCGACCGCAACAAGGATCACCTTCACGAGCACGTTATATTCGAATCCACAGGTGATGAATTCGATGGGGCGTGCAAAATCGTTCGCGTAGCGATCCTTGATAGAATCCATCATTGACTTCATCTTCCCTGGATTTTCCTTTGGTAATTTCAATGTGAAGGCGTACCTGGTAACGCTATCGTGATACATGAGTCCCGAGAAAAGGCGCTTCCGTTCCTTGACAGCTTCGTCATCATCCTCGCCGTTACCTTCCTTATCCTTTTCGGTGAAGGTCACGGTGAAATTCTCGATGCTTGAATTGATGATATTGAGGTTTGATATGAAGTGCCTGGTGCCAGACCTGCGCCTGAGCTTCGTGTGGTTCAAGCTGATCTCCTCCACGATACCTTCCTGTTCCCCGATCCTGACAAGGTCTCCGATCTTGAAGGGCCTGGTGATGATCATGTAGATGCCAGCGACGAAGTTCTGCACGACCGTGGTTGTCGAGAGGGCGAAGATGGTTCCCGTGACGGATCCGATGACCAGGGCAATTTCCGAGGGTATCCCACCCGGGATGATATTGTCCGAAATGGTAGTGAAGGCCACGAAAATCAGGATGATGAATACCAATCGTAGCAGGAACCGAACGCCATTTTTCACCCCCGGGGAGAGCTTGAACATCTTGATGAATCTTCCAACGAGATACATGCTCAACTTGTAAATGAAGTACACGGCGGCAATGATTACCACGAAGATGATCCACCATACGACATATGACCAGAACTCGTTCAATCCGAAAAGAAGCGTGACCATCTTAATCGCCCTCCGAATCCTGCTTGTCCTCGTCCTGGTATGTTGCGAACCAAATGTCATCGAGGAACTTGTCCAAGTGGTCTTGGATAACGTTCATGTCGTCGGCGGCGATCACGAATCTAAGGTTCAACCTGAATCCGAAGCCTTGGATTAACATTGCTGGCTTGTATCCAAAGGTATCCTTCCATTTTTCGCAGATGCCATCCAGCGCCGGGAGCAACTTGTCCGAGGGAATATTCAAGTCGTGCTCGGTATCGATGAGGTACTTGACGATCTTGTCATTCTCTTGGATGGCGTCCCAGAATTGCTCCAGTGGACTATCATGCTCCAAGGTATCGGGGCGTTGAGTGCTTGCACTTGAATCACCCTCCGGCTTTCGTTCCACTTTCTTCACGAGTGGACCCTTGGAGGCTACCAGCTCGTATATGAGCAAGTCTTGGTTCATTGCCACCTTGTTCGGAACGAGCGTGGTAATATGGGTTGTTGCATCTAAAACCTTGGTGTAATTTAACCCGATCTCGGTCACGAATCCCTCGATTTTATTCATCTTAATGTAATCACCCACGTTATACGGTCTTGAGACGATCAGGTAAAATCCCGCAACGAAATTCCCGATGGCAATGGTGCTGGAAAAACCGATGGCCGTGGCAAATATCGAAGTCAAGCTCAAGGTGATGCCACTGTCCAGCAAGCCGAAGTATGAAACGAACACGAACAAGATGATCAAAGCCGATATGATCTGAATGACGTAGTGCAACCCGTTCAATGCGTCCTTCGGTAATTTCTCGTTTTTCATGAATTTTCGCTTGATGAGAAATGACAATACTAACTGGGCGAGCCATATAGTCCCGATGATACTCCCGCCGATGATGATCTTCCAGATGATTTCATTCCAGTTGAGCTTGGTCAAGTCAAACCCCGTGATACCTATCAGCAACAGGCTAATCATGGCAATGACGATGACCACGATGATAACGCCCAAAATGATTTTCAAGGAGCGTGTCGATGTTTCTTTAGGTTCTTTACTCACTTGTCTCGCCTCGCATGGTTACAATCAATCGATCCTGCAATATGACACCGGTTGTTTCTTTGACCC
>WJJB01000415.1 GCA_014729935.1 Candidatus Bathyarchaeota archaeon
GAAAAACATCGATAATTGGTTTTGGGTTAGATACACGCTCAATCCCTACAGCGGCTGCGAGCACGCGTGCGTGTATTGCGATGGCAGGAGTCGCAAGTATTACCTGCATGAAGATTTCGAGCAAACCATAATCATCAAGGAAGCAGCAGCAGCACAATTAGACAAGAACCTCTCGAGGGCACGGGCCATGCTACCTGACGTGATAGGATTTGGGGGGGTGTGCGACGCTTATCAACCCATCGAGCGGGATGAGAAGGTTTCAAGGCGTTTGCTGAAGGTGATCGCCAAGCATGGTTTTCCCTTGTTCATCAGCACGAAATCCAACATGGTCACCAGGGATCTTGACCTGCTATCTCTCATTGCTGAAAAAACTTGGTGCACGGTGAATTTCACCATTACCACCTTGGATTCATCGCTTTCGAGCTTTCTCGAGCCGGGGGCACCATCCCCCTCGGAGCGGCTGGAGGCATTGCAAACCATTAAGGACACGCATCCCGGGATCCAGGCAGGCACTAACATGATTCCCATCATCCCATACTTGGGGGATAGCAAGGAGAACCTGGAAGGCATCGTGAAAGCAACCAAGAATGCAGGGGGAGATCATGTCTTGTTTGGTGCCGGGGTGACCATGCGTGATGAGCAGGGTGAGTATTTCTTGAGAAAGGTGGCTTTTCGGGAACCTGGAATCGCGACCCATCTGCGGGAGGTGCACTTGAATCGAACCCCTGAAAGCGCCAAGTGGGTCCGCGATACGAATGAGCAGGTGATGCATTATTGCATCAAGCATGATATTGCCCCTCGGGTCAAGCGGTGGATACCTCAAGATTTCAGAAAAAACAATTACCAAGTCGCCGAGTTCCTTCTCGGGAAGGCATTCCGGCTGCAAGTAGAGGGAAAGCGGTACAAGAAATGGTTATGGGCTGGATTGCACATTCAAAACCTGAAAGAATCCCTTTTCGACATCCAGTTACGCGGTGCCTTGGAGGAAATTCAAGGCATGACGCCCCAAATCGTCAAGATCATCGAACCATTGATCAAGGATACTGCAGGCAAGGTAAGGCTTGATGATTACCTGTAATAACCCTAAAAATTCACCAGCCCACGTTTACCTTCCGAGGTTACCACGGGGGATGGATCCTGCTTTCCCGTGCTTTCTCTCATTCCACGGGATGATGAGAATAAGGGCGGTGCCCGCGATAGAGATGATCATTATCGGCAAGTGATACCCGGGCACTTCAGGAATGGGACCACCACCATTGGTTCCGTTGAATGGAACCGACCGTTCCCAGTCATGATTGAAGAGATCGGTATAATATCCCGCAACCGTCGTTGATCCGATGATGAGTCCTGCCTCCCGGTTGTCATTAATGGACGTGGGAGACCAATTAATGCTACTCACCAGCACGAATTTACCATCCACGATAACACCTTTATTATGCTGCGTGTCGAACGGTAAACCAATGGATGAGTTGGATTTACACCTGCGAACTTTTACCCCGCTGGCTTCCAAAATCTCGGCGCTGGCATTATTTTCCTCTTCCGAGATCCCGTGCCCTTGAATGACGCAACAGTTTACCCCCCTTGCCCTCGCTGCAATGATGGCATTCAAGATGGCTGTCAGGTCATCATAGATATACATTTGCTCTATCAGGAGACTTTGGTTGGCACTTTCAATCAAGCTAATGATCTTGGATTGGGAATCATCGGGGGAAAGCACACGTTCAATGGTCATCTGTTGCTGAACGGTCATTAGAGATCGGATGAATGGCTTGAACGAAGGGCTGCCATGTCGGTCGTAGCTCTGAGCGAAACCCAATCCGTCCTCAGTTTCGTTGAACTCGAAACCGAGATCCCAATCATCCTCGAATAATTCCAGGAAGTCGTCGACAACGGCCTGTCCGGTTGATGTTGCATTCCCATGAACCACGAACCACCAATCCCTGTTTCCGTCCACGTCACCATCATCCTGCGGTTTCGGGCAAGAGGATCGAGCCCAATTGCCACTGGAAATAATCAATGTCTCGTTATCGATGATGGCATATTTGCAATGTTGGAAATCGAATCCCAATGATGCCCAAAGGCCTTGTGCAGTGCCTAGTACCGTGAGATTATTCATGGCATACCTATTATATGATCTCTCATAATGAGAGACCTGCCAATATTCCAAGAGCAATCGCACATCCACCCCACTCGACATACGCTCGTGAATGGTATCAAGCAAGTATCCTGAAGATAACGTGTAAACACTGATGTAGATAGATTCTTGCGCTCCTGCCAGGATGCCGTTCACAACGTCAAAACAATTATCAGGTGAGGCAAGGCAAGTCACGCTCACCTGACCCACGTGACTGGAAGAATCCACTGTAAACGGCACGTGAAACCCATCCCGTCCATGGCAGACATCCTTTGTTTGTAGGGATGCAATTGTGACCATTGCTATTGTAATCACCAAAATCCACCTGAATTGCATCCGGCGCTTGCGCTCCCCGATATGATCATTCAAACTCATGTTCCTCGGTATGGTACTTGGATCCAATCATAAAAAATGCCATCAATTCCCTGTTAATAATGGGAACATGATTTAACCGGGAGCGGGGAGGCAAGAAGTTCGCCTATTCCGACGAAAAACATACGTGGTTATGGAAATGGGGAAGCGGGATTCTAAAAAGTGGTTTGATTCACCGTTGGAGCTGGACAACGATACCTTCCCACGGGGTGAGCTTGATGCCGTTACCAATGGCACCTTCGGCAGGTATCCTCGTGGACACCACGATCTCCTTTAAAGGAACGGGAAAGTTCAAATCCAAGTCATTTCCGCTGAAGTTGAGAAACACGTCCACGCGACCTCCCGTCTCGCGACATTCCCGGATAAAATGCACGACATGACTTGGGTAGGCATCACTGGTATCGATGGTCATGTCTCCCGCGTGCAAGGGTGGCATTATTTTGCGCGCGTGCAAGAAACGCTTGTAACAGTTCAATAAAGAATCTGGCTCGTTTTCTTGTACTGCCACGTTCCTCTCTCGGTACGAAGGCGTCATTGGAAGCCATGGGTCGACCCCGGCAGGACAAAAACCACCGTTCTCGCTGGCATTCCATTGCATTGGCGTCCTGCATTCATCCCGGTTGATGGACTCCTTTGCAATCTTGCGGGCAATATTGAAGATGAACTGGGGGATATGCTTGAATTTGAGCGCAACGGGATCCTTGCTATATTTCACGGGAAGGTGATGTTGCTCCATGCCCACCTCCTCGCCATAATAGATAAACGGGACGCCCCTTGCCGTGAGTTGCAATGCCGCGTTCAGTTTTGCCTGTAGGATGCCACCACCAATACGCGAAATGCGCCTGAACCTGTCATGATTGGAAAAAACCCACGTTGGGATTAAAGGGGCTGGAAACCATTCCTCGTAATCTTCCAATAAACCCCGAACTGCTTTCGCGCGCATCTTCAAGCTTAATGATTGAAACTGGAACGTCAGGTTCAGCCCATCCCCTGATTCTCCCATGTATTGCTTCAAGATTGGCAAAGGAGCACTTACCTCCCCCACCATGAACCGCGAGGGATCATCGAACGTGTCTATGGCGTCACGCAAAACACGCATGAATGCGAGGGTATCTGGATGGTTCAGGGTGTATTTGGGATTGGTAAACAGCATCGCTGGACTCTCTTCCGAGGGAAGCAAACGCCAACTCCGTGGATTATCCCTGAATTCATCGTCCTCGTAGATGGCATTGATGATATCAAGCCTGAAACCGTCTGCTCCCTTTGACAACCAGAATTTCATGGTATCCAGCATTTCCCCACGCACCTCTGGATTGCGGTAATTCAAATCTGGCTGGAACGGCAGGAATTGCGCCCAGTACCACTGATCAGTCGGCTCGTGGTAATGCCATCCCGAGCCGGTAATCATCGATTTCCAGTTATTCGGTGGTTTCTTGCCACCAGGTTTCCTGCCATCATGCCACACGTACCAGCCACGTTTTGGATCATTCTTGCTGGACTTGGATGCTAGGAACCAGGGATGCTGGTCCGACGTGTGGTTCAAGACCATGTCAAAGACGATCCTCATGTCCCTTGCATGGATTTCATTTATCAATGCCTCGCAATCTTGCAAGGTGCCATATTCCGGCGCGATCGCCCGGTAATTTCTGATATCATACCCGAAATCTTCTTGCGGACTGTCGAAAAATGGCGAGAACCAGATGGTCTCGATGCCAAGATCTGCCAAGTAGTCCAATTTCGATATAATCCCTGGGATATCACCTATACCATTCCCGGTGGAATCCTTGAAAGACCGTGGATAGACCTGGTACACCACCGTTTTCTTCCACCATGGTTGATTTCCTCGTTTCATGTTGCATTCAATCCTGTACCATTGCTATTTTCTCAAGTGTTTTTCAACATTTTGCTGCAAGGAGCAGGGTGGTTCCAAAATCATCCCAGCCTTCGTTTCCACGTGACTGCCTTTGATGGCGGTGATCTCGCCATTCACCAGCACCCGTGATATGCCAACAGGGGATGCATCCCATGCATCATAAGTCGCTCGATCCTGCACCTCACTTGCATTGAATATCACCAAGTCAGCCTTGTACCCAGGTCGTATCAATCCCCGGTCCTGTAAGCCAAGTCGACTTGCTGGCAAGCCGGTCATCTTGTGAATGGCTTCCTCCAGCGAGAGGATTCCCTTCTCCCGGACGTACCTTGCAAGCACCCTGGGGAACGTTCCCCAGGATCTAGGGTGACCACGATACGCATCGCTGCTGATGCACGTCCATGGTGCTTGCATCAGCGGTTCAAGTGTTTTTTGATCATCAATCATGAACATGCATGTTGTAACGACACCGTTTTCATCGGCGAGGAAATCGAGGAGTTTATTAAACATCCCCCTGCTGGTGGCATAACGTTGCATCAAGATTTCTTTCAGGCTGGTTCCTTCCAAGTCGTGATGATTGGCAACGTGAGTCACGAGGAATCCCTTGGAGAGAATGCGTAATGCGAGCCTGAAAAGTGCCCGCGGTATCATCCAGCGAAGTGCCCGTGGAACGTTTACCATGTCGAGAAGATTCCTCGTCCCATCCTTGATGATGCGCTTCCTGGTCTTTGGATCTCTTAGTCTTTCTTGGAATGCATCCATCCCTCCCTGGAAAACCCATGTTGGCAAGATCACGCTCCCAAAGCTCGTGCAGCCTGCAGTATATGGATATTGATCTGCCAAGACATCCAACCCGCTATTACGGGCTTCCTCTATGGTCTTGATGATGCCCCTGGTTTTCCTCGAGAAGTATCCAACCTTCACGTGGGAGATTTGGATGGGTATGCTTGCCTCCCGTCCGATATTTATTGCTTCTTTCAGTGCCTTTACCACGCTCCCACCCTCGCTTCTCAAGTGGGTAGCATAAAAACCACCATGAGCAGCAACCACTTTTGCCAGTTCAATCAGCTCCTTGGTTCCTGAATTGCTTCCGGGAGGGTAGATGAGTCCCGTTGACATGCCGAAGGCGCCTTGGGTCATGGCAAGGTCAACGATGCCACGCATCCGGTTCAGCTGGTCCCTGGTTGGCTTCCCAGGGTCCAAGCCCATGACCATCGCTCGCACGTTTCCATGGGGTACCAGGAATGCCAGGTTCTGGCTCATGCCCGTCTCCCTGATCCGATCCTTGAATTGAGAGAGCTGAAGGAATCCTTCTGATTCCCGGCCACCAAGCAGGTCCTTGGCCATCTTGTTCAAGTATTCCATGATCTCGCTGCTTGCAGGTGCTAATCCCAAGCCACAATTACCCACCACGTCGGTGGTAACCCCTTGCAAAATTTTACCTGGAGAAAGCGGTTCCGAGAGAATCTTCAAACCAGTATGGGCATGCAAGTCAATGAACCCGGGGCACACGTGCAATCCATCTGCATCGATTATTTCATCCGCGCTGGCTTGGATGCCCAGATCCACTTGCTTTATGCAACCATCGCTCACCAACACGTCAGCTTGCCGTGCATGGCTACCGGATCCATCCACGATCATGCCACCTTCGATCAAGATGGATTGCTTGGTCACGTGCGATTCCTCATGTATTGTCCTTGTCGATTCATGCACGGCATACCTTATGATAGCAAGCTATTTGAGCTTCCGTTCGGAATTGAATGATCATGGGCATGAAAACAGCGAGGATCCATTCGGTGCATGATCGACCACCCCGGGCAATCACGATGAGCGAGCTGGGCATCCCAACGAACCCGTTCAAGCACTTTGATCTCACGAAACCATTTTTACACAAATTGGCACCCATCATCACTTCGAGCTTGATGGCAGTGCTCAAGGGGGAGATCATCCATGGTGCTCCCGTGAAGCGCAAGGATATCATGGTCGAAATGCATGATGGAACCATGACAGCGCTTGATGTCTATTTACCGAGGAAGGTCTACAAGAAACGCCTGAAATGTCCAACGATCCTTGTTCGAACCCCTTACTGGAAGGATCAGATGGGAGACCTTCTCGGAAGCGTGTTTTCCCAAGCAGGCATGGCATGCGTGGTGCAGGATATTCGCGGGACAGGGCATAGCAATAAGACGAGCACGAATACCTTCTTGATATTCGAGCGCGAGGATGCCATCGATATCATTGATTGGATCAAGGGAACCTTCTGGTTCAACGACCGGCTTGGCATGTGGGGAGCGTCCTACCTGGGCATGACGCAATGGTGCATTTACGATAACCAAGATGTTACGGCATTCAACACGCAGGTATCCTCCCCACGTAACCTTTGGTACCAACACAACGGGTTGGATATCAACGAGGCAAGCATCACCCTTTCCAGGGTTCACTGCGATGGCGCGTGGTTTCACGATAACGTGCCGGAAGCCACCAAGGAAAAAATGCCGTACTGGCGTTACACGTTGAACTTCCTGCAGGATCCAGCAGCAAACATGTACAATGCAAAGATAAATCTCCAACCAAAACTATCCTTCAAGGAGTTAGACGTCCTGTCCAAGGATGAAATCAACCAGAAAGTTCAGGAATTGTACGGTGTCGATCTTCGAGGGAGTGAGCCCGATCCACGAGCATTCCAGCAATTCGCGATGGATATCGTGTGGGGAAAGGATATTGATAGGTTTCATGAGTTCATGACAGGTAACATCGGCATGGATTATGCAAGGATCACGACACCGAACCTGATCATTGCTGGTTGGTACGACGTATTTGCAAGGATCAACATGCTCGATTTCCAATCGATCATGGCAAGCGCGGGTGGGCGGGCAAGGCGATACACCAAGATGATTGTTGGACCGTGGGTCCACGGGGGCGTGAATCACCCCGATATCAAGAATCCAATGAACGGCGGCATCTTGGACATGTTGCGGCAGTTTGTAAACATCGATTGGTTCAGGTATTGGCTACAGGATAAACAAGGAGATGGGAGAACCCAGTTCGAGTGTTACAATGGGCGGAATGCAATAGAGAAAGAATTCATCGATATGCCTTCCTTGTTGATTTTCACGATAGGACGGAATCGATGGCGATGGGAGCGACAATGGCCCTTGGCTCGTACCAGGTACAAGAATCTATACTTGCACTCGACAGGTGATGCAAATAGTGTTACCGGGGGAGGTTTTCTAGATTTCAATGCACCTGAAACCAGCGAAGCACCCGATACCTATGAATTCGACCCTGCTGTTCCCGTGATAACTCGTGGCGGGAATAACCTACACATTGCCAAGGGATCGATGGAGCAGTCAATCCCGGAATCACGTGATGACGTGCTCGTGTACACATCTAACCGATTGGATGCGGACGTGGAAATCACGGGAAATATCAAGGTGATCCTGCACGTGGCATCAACTGCCCTTGACACTGATTTCATGGTCAAGCTGTGTAACGTCTATCCAAATGGTAAATCATTTAATATCAGTGATCTTGGTATCAGGGCACGCTACAGGCACGGCGTGCTTGAAACGCCAGAACTACTGGAGCCGGGAAAGATATATACATTAGAATTCGAGTTATTTCCCACAAGCACGTTGGTAAAGAAGGGACACCGGTTGCGAGTAGATATCACCTCGAGCGATTTCCCGAAATATAACGTGAATTCGAACATGGGAGGGCGGGGCGCAGAAGGAGAATACATGATAGCAAAGCAGAAGGTGTACCACGATAAGGATCATCCATCATGCATCGTGCTTCCCACAATTCCAACACCCGAAGATGGGAATGGGTGAATTTGGGTCACGTTTCCCATGCCCACGTTTTTTCCTCATCACGTGCTTTCAATCACGGTTTCTTTTCTTGCCAAAATGGCAATATCGGCACCCTGCCAGTAGAGTTGCATGTCAATGTGCTTGCCGATACCGCCCGATCGCCCCGTGGTGATGCACTTTTCCCGTGAAATGGATTGATATTATCTCATCGTTTCCCAAATTATTCGAGCAAATTGGGCACTGACTGGATGAACATGGAACTATCTTCCAAGGACACGTCGATACCTGGTATTGCAGAAACCATGGACCAGTACTCAACGGTAACGTTGTACTCTCCAGGAGCCACATTTTGAATGAGATGTTGCATGCTTAGGGATCTTGAGCCAAAATCGGAATCCAATTCCGTGGAACCAATACTGTAACTATCATTAAACCGTAAATGAAGAACCAATGATTCTGATGCTCCCGTCAAGCTGGCAAAGGTATTGAACTGGACGAGAAGCGAGATGTTGCTAGATCCGGTGACATTGAATTCCAATGTTAGGTTTTCCAAGATTCCATTATTGAACCCATTGTCCAAGTGAAAATCGATGGAGTCATCATGGACGTACCAGTACTGGGGCGTGAAATCGTTTTCGTTCATGAATCCAAGCATTCCAAGAAAAAAACCCGTGGCTCCAAGCAGGAGTGCAATACTTGCAAGGATTATCATTGCTTTCTCTCGCATCATCATCACCTGTATTGACGCGCATTGATGTTCCCACACCTGCCTTAAATATTTGTCCGTCTTGCGAGAGAAAACCCGCCCCTTTAGTTTAGGGTGGGTAGTTCAACCATTGGGTTCGATCCACCTGCACCCTTCCTTTCCAATCACGGAGGTGATGCACCGGAGCGAGCATCTTGATACTAGAAAGGTCGTTCGTGAGGGTAAAAAAGAAATATGGAGGAATTCATTCAACCCGTTCCCGAACCATTCAAGGTTTTCACCTGTCGTGCCCACCATTCCATGGCTTCCTCGTTGCTTCCAGGCCAATGCTTCAAGTATGTGGGGTATTCTGCCGACATCACCCTGTCTGACATTGGCACGTAGGGCTTCAAGTCAATCACTGGCGTTCCATCGAATGCATCCATGTAAGCCACCCGGACGATACCACTAGCCTTGTCAACATGCAATAGCTTGGTGGGTGATATTAGCACCGGATTCGGCCTGAATTCAGACCGGGTCGCGAACACGCCCATCTCCGGGGCATCCTCCCCGTAAAAGAAGGGGAGCTCCTTTGATACCAAGGTTTCCCGCGCTTCTGGAGTGTCATTCTCGCTGGCCCAGAATAACACGATGGCATGGGTGTATTGGTCTAGTTCCTTCAATCCATTCCTGTATTCCTCGTCTATCTCGATGGAAAATTCCATCTTCTCCTCGTTGGCTCTCACGACGCCGATTGGTTTCAAGATCAAGTCCGAGCTTGGTTTTACAGTTCGTTTCATGTTGGCTTCACCTAGATAGGCTCCCTGGAAGATCGCATTCAAGTTATCGCGCGTCATCGTCGGGAAGCACGATCCAAGTTGGTATCGTGATAATTACTATTTAAGCAATGGGAGTTTGTTCATTATTTTTAGGACTCTTGGTATATCTATATTAATATTTCCCTCAATTGTTCATTATAGATGGGAATCTTGAAAAGGGATTTATGCCTTTTATAGAGAGGTGCAAGGATGACCCTCACCGTTGATGGCGTGAAGGTTATTGTAACCGATCCTGTGCAGTACCGGTTACTCGGATGTGTTTTCTACGGTGACCCGTTCCATTCAGCCAAGGAATGGAGTTATGATAATGAGATAGGACATTTATGGAACAGGTTCATGCGATTGGGGCACGAGCATGAGGATTATTTCGCCTCGGTGAACATGCAACCGGGAATAGGATACGAGGTGCATATTGAACCTTCGGACTACGATGGAACCACTAACAAGGAATATTATGTATTCGTGGGATTGTCGGTAAGGGATGGCATCGAGATTCCCTTGGAGATGTTTCTTAAGGTATTACCGAGCACCTGTTACGTTGAATTCTCCACTCCCGTGACTCGATATGACGTTGCTGAAAGTGTTTTCAAGGAGTTACTTAGTGATGGCAAGAAATACAGCCAATCATTCCCCTACATCATCCAGCGATATGATGAACGATACTTGGGGTTGGATAATCCAGATTCAATGCTAGATTGGTTGATACCCGTTGAGGTGAGCAACCATGGCTGACTCTCCCACGAGTATCGATTACCTCTCTTGGGTACCATTACGGGAGGCACTGGAACGGTTATTCGAGGAGATTCTCAATTCCATCAAAGCATTATCACACGAGAATAGACTTAAGATCATGATGTACCTGCTGGATGGCACCCAATCCTTCCATGGATTAAAATTACTGGTTGGCTTGAAAAAAACTGCCTTGGCGAATCATATCAAGCAACTCCTGGATGCTCAACTCATTCAAAAGCCCGAATACGCCACCTATGAAATTACCACGGATGGAAAGCGATTATTGGAAGCCTTGGTGGAAAGCCACGAGAAAGCAGCCATCGGAAGGAAACTCAGGGAGAAAGAAAAACGCCAGTTATCTGCCGGATTCATCCGGATATTTTTCAACAAGTGATGGTGGACCTTTTTGCCATGAAAGGTATGCTAAGAACATGGCACCAGAGGTCACCAATCCCGTGATGCTTGACAAGAGAAACGGGTTCGATGGATTCGAGGGTGAAATGAAGATGGACACGAACGTTGAAAGCAATGTTCCAATGCCAACAGCGGCTTCATAGAAGCCTGCTTTCAATCCTTTTCCCGATCTCGATGATTCCATCAAGGTAAGTAGGCCCGTGGAAAACGTATATCCTGAAAAGATGCCGTACACGGGGAACGCAACGAGAAGAACTCCTGCCAAAGGAAAGAAATACACGATCATGGTTGCAACGCCCATCACCAAGGGGGATAAGATGACAAGCGGAAGCCGCAACCATTTTCCCATCTTCCCAGCATGGAAAAACGTCACGGTCCTGCCAAAGCCGAGTGAGAACACGAGCATGCCAGCCATGAACGATGGATCTGCTCCATCAAACACGCCCAAGATCATGTTATCCACCGCGAAACCTGGAAAGACCGCGAAATAGATCTGATTCATGAAGGAAAAAATGAAGGGCATCGAAAACAGCATGACTCGCAAGAAAGGACGGGAAAACGTCACCGATTTCTTGGGCGGGTTCGTGCTTGCACCACTTTCATGCTGGTGGTTATCGAGGTGATTTTGGTTCACCGCATGCACGAGCATCACTAGCTCGGGTTTCGATGGGAGGCACGCCATCACGATTACCGAAATGAGGATCGAAATTCCCGCTAGGAACCAGAAGGCGATTACGTGGTTGAATAAGGTATCGAACGTGCCGCCAATGAGGGGGCCCAGCATCAACCCGATGGACCATGACACCATGAACCGGCTCACCACTTGGGAATGGCAAGTACTTCCTTGGCATTCAGATATCTCGGAGCTGAGCGCGCCCAGGACGGGATAATAGAAGGCGAAACACGCGGCTGATGCAGCAAAAGCAAGGAACAAGTGAAATGGATGCCAGGCAGCCACGAGCACTAACACGTTCACCACGATGAAGATTGCCATGCCCATCAAGAGAGCGAATTTCCTCCCTATCTTGTCGGAAAGGTGTCCCAAGATGATGGGAGCAAACCAGTAAACCGCTCCCCATCCTGTCGCCACGATGGACAGCCAGAACGCACTTTCAACCGGGGAAAATCCCAAGGCGCTGGCCATAATTGTCGTATACAAGGAAACCGCGAAGCTAAACAGCCCTATTTGCACGTCACCGAGAAAAGACAACATGTAAATTGTCCTGGTGATCTTGGTGGCTTGATCACCCGGACTACGAGAAGATATCATCACGAAAGGAGAATGGATGGATATATATTGATATTATGCGTGGCGTGGAAGGGGAATGGTTCTCAAGTCTCGAATTTCTCGCGCACCAGCGCGATCAGTTCCTCCACGGATGCAACTTGATTCATTTCTTCCATGGTGATGAATGTTTCTGGCTTTTCATTTGCCAACTTGAATGCAGATGGAAAATGTGCTTCAACACCGGGGTATTCTTCCTTGAACTCGTCCCGATGAAGGAATTTCACGTTACATTCAAGCTCACCAATGAATTCTTTCCAAGATTTCTTCATGCCAAGATTGCCGAAGGTGACCGCGCAGAGATTGCAATCATAGGTGCTAGGCTTGAATATTTTATGAAAGTAATCCTTGATCGCGTTAATGGGGCCACTATCAGCATTGTACACGAAGATTAGATTCAGTTTTCCCCCATCATCGTCCGATGTTGCCATGGTGCTGGTACACCATGAACCTTTATGAATCCATGGATAATGGGCAGAAGGAATTTGATCCCCCTCGCATAAACCTTTAGGAAGGGAATGACATTAGTTAAATGGTTATCTTCTTGGTTTCTCCAATTTTTTCATGATGCTGAGGGTTTCCTCGAAGATGGCAGCATCCTCCTTCGCAAAATCGATATCACCGAATCCAACGGCAAGTAAATCATTTTCCTTGATGTTCTTGAGCGCGAACGGGATGCCGTCACGGGGTCGGATCCTTCCAGCCGCCATGGGCTTGATGCCAAGGATTTGGATGTTGGTATTATTGATAACTTCTATTAGTTGATCTGGCGTGGTATTTGACATGTATCCCTTCAAGTTTAATGGCTGGATGACAAGTGACACGTCGTAACCTTGATTCTCGATGATGGAAGGCACCTCGTGGGAATGCGTCGAAAGCAGCGGGACCATGCCGAGATCCCTCACTCGTTCGAGCAATGGTTCAACCCCATCAATTATTTCCTCTTCTACGTTCAACTGCTTGTCGGTGAAACTTCGATGTGGCCCGCACACAGACACGCCGTGCTCGGCGCACCATTCTATTTGCTTGATCTCGTCTTTTTCGAGTCCTTTAACGGTACCCCTCTTGCTGGGGGAGCAGATCCAGTGGAATTTCTCACCTGTTTCCTTCTCGGTGAGCTGGATGGCATCGTAGATGCGTTTCCTGGGTGAGGAAACGCATGCATTCACGCCATGTTCCTGAGCTAGGTAGATCATGATTTCGGCTACCCGTTCCACCTTCTTGAATTTCTTGGCGTAATACATCCAGCTAAGGGGTGAGCGGTGGATGAGACCAGGATCTCTAATGCGGTGCAAGCCGAACACGTGTGAGATACCGATGAACTGGTTGGTACCGCAGACCATCTTTGATATCTCAAGCGATTCGAGTTTGATTTTCGGGATCATCGGAGTTCTTATACAGCTTGGACTCTCGCGAGTTTATACTTTACCGTTATTCCAAACCTCACCGATATTGGACATCGCGGTCCGAGCCGGTGCGGTTACTGCCGTTCCCCTGGGGAACGGCGACCGGGTGATAACGGGCACCCGACGCCGTGGCACGTAGCCGTGGCGATGATGGCGCACCCCCAACGTTCCGCGCCGCGCTCAGGTCCGAATCGAGCACCAACCCGCACGTCGGATCGGCACACGTGAACGTTATTCCCTTCCTGCTCCGCTCTTTCCACCCCCGTGGCATCCTGATGGTGTCCAGATTCGGGGGGGTTCATCTAGCTGCTAGATCACCCTGCATTCCAAGAATAACTTCCACCACGGTCTTGGATAATTTTATAATGCTTGGTTTAGGTATAGCAGGTATATCAAAGTAACACGGAGGCAAGATGACGAAATGGTGAACATTGATGGGTAAAGAAACGGAAAATCCACTTGTGGTGAAGGAAGTCGTCATGTTCAAGCACGGCGTCGCATTCTTCACGTTGCGTGGTAAAGTTGAAGGAAATAGCACCCTATCGCTCGAATTCAAGAAGAAAGAAATGAATGATGTCTTGAAATCGCTTCTCGTGATGGATCTCGGTGAAGGCTATATCACCTCGATCTCGTACGACGCGGATCAAGACATTGGAAAGTTACTCGAGGATGTTGCAATTGACCTTTCCAGCAAGCAAAGCTTCTTGAGCTTGTTGAACAATTTCAGGGGGGCAAGCATAGAGATGGAAGTTGGCCAAGGGAAGGTAACTGGAAAGATCATGGGGATCCAAGAATATGGTATTCTCGTGGATGCTCAACCAGTTAAAAAACCGGTACTTGTCATTCTTGATGATGAAGGCAAGATCCTCCAGCATCAATTTTCTGATATCAAGGTATTCAAGTTAACGGACGCTAAGTTGCAAAAGGATCTCGATTATTACCTTGAAACCATCATTGCAGGAAAGAAGAAGGATTCCAAGCGTATTTTCATTCATTGCGAGGGAGAAGGCACTCGTAGCATTCTCTCCAGGTATATCATCGAGAGTCCAGTTTGGAAGACTTCTTACCGGCTCATCATCCCGGATAAGGGAGATTCAGAACCAGGAATAGACACCGGGAAAAGTTTCCTGAGTGGTTGGTGCCTCGTTGAAAATACCACGGATCAGGATTGGAATGATATTCAACTATCGCTTGTAGCCGGGATGCCAGTCTCTTTCGTGTGCCCGATTTATCCACCTATCTTCATGGAGCGCCCGGAAGTGGAACCACCCCGTGTTTCCCAGATCGGTCCTGCTTCCATCGAGGATGGCTTGGAGGAAGTAGCTTTTGATGACTTAGCAAGTACCGCAACCATGGACAAGGAAGCAAGACCTCGGAGCAAGAAAATGGCAGAGCCCTTACCTACGAGGGCAATGTGGAAGGCCCCCTCTGCTCCGCCACCACCATCCCCCCAACCAAGGATGGACGGGGATTTCAGGAAGCAAATGAGCGAGCAAACATCCATCTCCACGAAGGACATGGGTGAATTGTTCGAATATAGGATTGCAAAACCTGTCACTATTCGCAGGAAGAAATCTGCACTGGTCCCAATCATTTCCAAGGATCTCGATTCCAGGAAGATCTTGCTATATGAGAGATTCCAGCATCCGAAAAACCCCATGGCATGTATGGAAATCACCAACACGTCCGGGGTCACCTTGGAACAAGGACCCGTGACTATCTTCTTTGAGGAAAATCTTGCTGGCGAAGCCATGCTCCCATTTCTCAATCAGGAGGAAACACGGCTGGTGTCTTATGCCTTGGAACAGGGAGTGGTCATTGACATGGAATCGGAGAGAACCAGCAAGCACGTGCACCGGGTATCTTTCTCAGGGGGGTATTCTTATGAATTCTATTATCACATCATGAGCACCACCTACAAGATCAACAACAAAACGGACCGTTCACACAATCTCTACGTGGATCACCCAAAAACCAGCAGCTTCGAATTATTCGAGGTACCGGTGGATCCAGTAGATACCCCGAACTTCAACCGTTTCAAAGTCCAGCTTGAATCCAAGAAAGCCATCAAGTTCAAAATAAAGGAACGGCGGGAGGATTACCGATCCTATTCCATCTGGGACATGAATAAGAAGGACATGCTTGTTCGCGTGGAAAGATACATCAACAAGGGATGGATCACGGGAAAGATGGAAGGCATTCTTGCCAAGGTTGCGGATGATTTGGAGGACATGCAAGACCTCAACAAACGATTAAGCGATCTGGAAAATGAGCAGGTTAACATTCAATCTGAGCAAGATCGCCTCCGGGAGAACATTAAGAGCATGGGGCAAACTTATTCTGAGAAGGAATTGCGAGAAAGGTACGTGTTGAAGCTGGGAAAACAGGAAACAAGGTTGGAGGAAATCCAAGAAGAATTGAAGAAGTTGGGTGAAGAAGTCGAGGTCGTGTCCAAAAAGATTCAAGAACATTTGGAACATCTTGAGGAGATAGACCGCGCAAGGATGGATGGTGAATGAATCATGGACGGGAAAGCACCTGGTTCTGTCATTAAAGAGCCGGAAATCAAGAAAGTCGTGCTCTTCAAGCACGGAATGGGATTTTACGGGCTTCATGCAACCGTGCGAGGATCAGCCCGCTTGCAGCTTGAATTCAAGCAAGAGGAAATGGACGATGTCCTGAAAAGCCTGTTCGCCGTTGATCTATCGGGCAGTGGTTTCATCAGTGCCATGGGATACGATGCAGCGGAGAATGTGGAAAAAATGTTGGGCGATCTCTCCATCAGTCTACCTTCAGGCAGGTCATTCTTGGAAGATTTCTTGGCTGATATCAAGGGAGCGAGCATCTTGGTAACTGCTGGCAGTATGCAAATCCAAGGAACCATTATAGGCATCGAGCATACCCAGAGAGTCGACGGGAATAACATTGCCATCATGCCAGAGCTGGTCATCTTGGCAAGTGAAGACCGGGCAATCAAGCGTTTTGCATTCTCTGATGTATCTGGAATCGAGCTTACTAACGAGGAAATACAAAAAGATCTAGAGTTCTTCCTCGAGTTGGTCCTTTCGTTGAAAAAGAAAGACGCGAAAAACCTCACCATTCATTGTGATCCAATGGGTGATGCAAAAGATGTCGATAGGGGTCTTTACGTGAGTTACATCCAAGAGGTCCCCGTCTGGAAAACCTCCTATCGACTGGTGATACCTGAAGAAGCAAGCAGTGATGAGAAAGAAAGTGGTTTTCTCTCTGGTTGGGGCCTTGTTGAAAACCAGACTCCCAACGATTGGGATTCCATCGAACTCACATTGGTCGCAGGCATGCCAGTAACTTTCAGGTACTCCATCTATGACCCTCTTTACATCACCAGGAAGCGGGTTCCACTTCCAACAAAAACATCAGTGAAACCTTCATCCATCGAGGATTCATTCGATACCGCACCTGCAATGGAGGGCCTTGCTTTCGGTGCAAGCCTGGGCAAGGATCAAGGAGGTAGAGCTCGCGCTGCTATTCCAGCAACCGGCATGCCAGGGGCAAAATCGGCGATGGAAGCCGGAATGAAGAAAATGGAAGAAGTAATGAAGAAATCCATCAACATTTCCTCCAAGGACATGGGTGAACTCTTCGAATACAAGATCAAGACCCCCGTTTCCATTCAACGCAACCAGAGTGCCTTGGTACCCATCGTTGCCTCAGATATCAAATCGGAGAAGATACTCTTGTATAATGCCTCCATTCATCCAAGCAATCCAATGGCTTGCGTCGAGATCACCAACACGACGGGGCTCACCTTGGAGACCGGCCCCATTACCATACTTGTTGGAGAATCATTGGCAGGTGAAGCAATGCTCCCCTTCCTGAACAAGGATGATACACGATTAATAAATTATGCCTTGGAACAGGGCGTAACCGTGCAAATTGAAGAGGAAATATCGAGAAAGGATATGCACAGGCTATCGATGAGCGGGTCTTACATTTACGAGTATTTTCATGAAGACAGGCAATACACGTACAAGATCAGGAACAAGACTCGAGCCAAGAAGCACCTATATATCGACCATCCTAAGATGAGTAATTTCATTATTCATGACTCGCCAGTAAAGCCTGAAGTCACTTCATCGAATTGGCGATTCAAGACACACCTGGAACCCTCCAAGAATCTCAAGTTACCTTTACCATCAGGA
>WJJB01000416.1 GCA_014729935.1 Candidatus Bathyarchaeota archaeon
AAACCACGATGTTATTCCATTGGTCGAAAATATTCGAGTTGGAATCGATATCCCCGTCAAGATAATAGAGATCATCAAGATTAACCTCGGAAATACCGATTCTCCCATGATCCAGATATTCCTCGTAATAATCAGTTAAACGATTTTCTTGATCCCTAAGATGTTCCTGCATGCTGTAGGCAATGAGTTGCCTGGGGGATTTTTCCGCGGGGCATGTATTGTCACATAAGAAACAGCCGAGACATGGCCACGAGATCACTTCATTGGCTTTCAAAGCCCGCTGGAGGAAATCTGATAGCTTGAACTTACCAGTAGCTCGCGAAACGGGGCAGATGGCTTCACACTTGAACCCACAAGAAATGCAGCTTTCGAAATCCATGTATCATGCCAGATCCTTGTAATTCAACTTCCCATGACGGTACATGGGGTACCTGATGCAAGTGCGTTAAAAAAGATAGCTCCTTGAAAAAAAAGGAAGTAATTGAAATTACAAGCTCTCGAGGAATGACTCAACGTTGATCTTGTGACCGAACCGGCTCGATTCCCTTGCACACAATGGAATCACGATGGTCCACTGGTTATCTTCAAATGTGGTTAAATCTTCATCTACGGGTTCCCCTGCATCAAGACTTTCCACGAATTTTTTCAATGTCACGTGCCAGTAATCGGGATATGGTGCATGTGCATCGCCCAGATCCGGGCCCAAGATGTGTTCTTCACCATTAATATCATGAAGGATGGGCGGACCGTCCCTCGGATTCTCGATCATGCCCTTGCTACCATGAATGGTAAACATGCTCTGCCCGGGTGTTTTATAACCCCGGCCCTCTTGACTTCCCGTGTACACCCACTCGATATCATCCTCGAATGTCACGTTCAAGAATGCGGTTGATTCGCCTACAATTTTCGAGTAAGGGAGTCGGATGAGCTTCCCATATACTTCCACTGGCTTTCGATTGTGAAGAATGTACCGCATCGTGTCGTAATGGTGCACGAACCAATTAAACGCGCTTATATCCTCGTGCAATTGGCGCCACCATCGATTGAAATGATAATCCGGCTCGTTGAAGTAGGAAACCACAAACCCCAAGTCTCCGATTTCGCCATCATCGATTGCCTTCCGGATGGCAGTAATACGTTCTGCCCACCGGTATTGCTGATTAACCACGCAAAGTAACTCTTGCTCCTTGATCAAGTCAAATAAGCCCCTAACTTGCTTGAGCTGGTTATTATTGGTCACAAACGGTTTTTCTGTCAGGATGTTGGTGCACTCGTAGACACTTTCCCAGATGTATCTCAAATGGTATTGCGGGGGCGTGAGGATCAGCGTGGCATCCGCCTCGTCATCCTTCCATACATCTTCCAACCGTTGATAACACGGCCTGTCCCCGAAACCATATTTTTCTGGCTTGCTCCAAGTAGACTTATCTGGATCGACAAACGCGATGATATCCACACGACGTTCGTCACCAAACATTTTGCTTTGATCTTGGAAGCTCGGGAGCCAGTTATCTGAAATATGCCCGAGTCCCACCACGACAAAGGTATAGGTTTCATTTGGCATGTTATTTCACCTGAAGTTCTCAATCCAGTGATGATTAGCCTTAGTGCACGCGAGATAAAAAAGTGAATCTAAAAAATTGAAATATTACACCTGCTTCTCGAATCCCCCAACCATGACAAGCATGCTTGCATTCGTCGGCTATAACATTCTACTCGTGGGAATGGTATACGGGGCGATCATATTTCAGAAGCTCGGAGCCATCCAGACCCCCAAGTTCGGCGAGGAAAAGCATGGAACCGTGTTGAAGGGTTTCTTGAAAAATAAAACTTGGTTAATAGGAATCGGCTTGAACGCCCTCACCATCCCGTATAGCATGTTCTTGTTTTCCATTACATCCCTATCGTTCATCATGGTGTTCCAACGTGCCGGTATCATCATCATCTTCATCTTTTCCATCAAGTGCTTGGATGAGGAAATGACCCGGTTGGAATTAATTGGATTGATCATCTTGTATAGTGGCTTTTTCCTCGTAATATTCCTGATTGAACCCGAGACGACAAGTTTCAATAATGATATTGGCGCAATCGTGTATTTCATCGTGGCAACACTAACATTTGCCTTTTGCTTCTTGACATTCAATAAAGTAAAACCGGGAAAGGCTCGGGAGGTGATCCTTGCTACCGGCGCGGGATTATCTGGTGTTGCTGGAACCATTGCACTGAAAATTATACCCATGGTGCTTTCCAGGGATTTGGGCGCGAGTAATTACATTTTTAATTTATTCAACTTTCCCGAGCTCGGCAGGATCATGATTGGCGTATTTCAACCGGGTTCCAGCTACTTTTTCGGGTCGCTTTATTTTTACATTTGGCTAGGAAGCTTCACGGCCAATTTTTTCCTGCTTATGATCATGTACCAGCATGGCAGGGCAGTCATCACCATCCCGATCATGAATAACTTGAATTTCATGATATCAATTGTGTTCGGATACTTCGTCTTCAACGAACCGTTGAACGCGATCTCATGGATCGGCATCCTGATCATGGTTTTCGGTATCTTGCTTACAAGCAGGTCGGAGACTAAACTGATCGAGGCGGAAAAAGCAGCTATGGTAAAAGATCAAGCACAAAACGTGATTCCAACCAAGGAAACTGAAGAAGAGGAAGAATTGCATGAAGGATAAGCTGGCAGCATTAAGTGGAAAATCTATCTTCTTCTTGGACAGGGACGGGACGCTCACGCTTGGAGATCAATTGCTACCAGGTGCAAACCAGTTACTTGATACACTCGGGAAACGTGGGAAGCTGTTCTATGTGCTCACCAATAATTCATCCAAGACACCTTCTGAGCATTTTTCCAGGTTCAAGGCCCTTGGCATGCATGTATCATCGGAAAACGTGCTCGTGTCAATTCAAGCGGCTCTTGCATACATGAAACAAAAAGGATACCGGGAGATATTCTGGGTGGCTACTGCCAAACAAGGACAATACATTGAGTCCTCTGGTTTTTACTATGATGAAACCACCCCTGATGCCCTTCTTTTAACCTATGATACCGAAATCACCTACCAGAAATTGAAGAAATTGACATTCCTAGCAAGAAAGGAC